>JAQSYD010000156.1 GCA_029256325.1 Clostridia bacterium | reverse complement strand
CTTAACTCTAACCTGCTGCATTGTATCTCTTTCTCTTATGGTTACACTTTGATCCTCTAGAGATTCAAAGTCAAAGGTGATGCAGAATGGAGTTCCGATTTCGTCTTGTCTTCTATAGCGTTTTCCTATGCTGCCTGCTTCATCATACTCGCAATAGTAGTTCTTTAATAGGTTTTCATAAACCTTAAAGGCATCCTCGCCTAACTTCTTAGATAATGGCAGTACTGCAACCTTGACAGGTGCCAAAGCTGGGTGCAAACGAAGTACTGTTCTAACATCGCCTTCTGCAACCTCTTCTTCATCGTAAGCATCGCAGAGGAATGCTAAAGTTACTCTGTCACAGCCTAGAGAAGGCTCTATACAGTATGGCACATATTTCTCGTTGGTATTTGGATCAAAGTATGATAAATCATCCTTAGAATGCTCCATATGTTGTTTTAGGTCAAAATCAGTTCTGTCAGCGATGCCCCATAGCTCACCCCAACCAAATGGGAACTTGAATTCGATGTCAGTAGTAGCATTGCTGTAATGAGACAGTTCTTCTTTGGCATGATCACGCATTTTTATGCTTTCTTCTTTTAGACCAAGAGTCAATAGCCAGTTCTTACAGAAGTCTTTCCAGTAATCAAACCACTCAAGGTCCTTTCCTGGCTGGCAGAAGAACTCCAACTCCATCTGTTCGAATTCTCTAATTCTGAAAATGAAGTTGCCTGGTGTTATTTCATTTCTAAAGGACTTACCAATTTGAGCAATACCAAAAGGCATTTTCTTTCTTGTAGTTCTTTGAACGTTTTTAAAGTTTACAAATATACCTTGTGCAGTCTCCGGTCTTAAATAGATTTCTGTCTTGGAATCTTCTGTAACCCCTTGGAAGGTTTTGAACATTAGATTAAACTTTCTAATATCTGTGAAGTTTTGCTTTTCACAATTTGGGCAAGCAATATTGTTCGTTTTCATATAATCAAGGAGCTGCTCGTTGCTCCAGCCCTCAACCAGCATATGTATGTTGTGGGCTTCGTTCCAATCTTCAATCAGTTTATCTGCTCTGTGTCTTGTTTTACATTCCTTGCAGTCAATAAGTGGATCGCTGAAGCCGCCGACGTGACCGGATGCAACCCAAACCTGCGGATTCATAAGGATTGCACAGTCAACACCCACATTATAGGGGCTTTCCTGAACAAACTTTCTCCACCAGGCTTTTTTTACATTGTTTTTAAGTTCTACGCCTAGTGGACCATAATCCCAAGAATTTGCAAGACCTCCGTATATTTCAGAACCTGGATATACAAAGCCTCTGTTTTTACTTAATGCAACAATTTTGTCCATTGTTTTTTCAAATGTCATAATACCCCTCCTATAAACTTAGCAAAGCTTAGATTCTTGCTACTTATTATGTTTCGTAAACAAGCGGCATACAAAATATTGGCTTTGCAGTGTTTTACTTTTATTTAAATATATTAAAACTATATTTTGAACTCCACCCTTAAAACCTTGCCGACAATTTTTATGTCCTTTTTGTCTACTGCATAGGTTTC
Source organism: Clostridia bacterium (assembly GCA_029256325.1). Lineage (GTDB taxonomy): Bacteria > Bacillota > Clostridia > Lutisporales > Lutisporaceae > GWB2-37-7. The sequence goes on along the minus strand of JAQSYD010000156.1, from coordinate 3,944 downwards.
AAAATCAGGATTTTCAGGATAAAGCACGACGAAGCTGTCACTTGCCGATTTATATCTTCTGATGTATGTATTGTTCTTGTAAGTGAATAGCACGATATCCTTATCTCGTATGGATTCTGTCAAGAAAACAAGTGCTAAGTCGCTCTTCATGATTCTAGCACCCTGCATGCTGTTGTCCTGCACCATGTAGTAGATAAAATCCTCGCCTGCTACGTTGTTGTTTTTCCCTTGAAAGACCGGTTCAAACTTGTTGTCTATGATATCGCCTTCAAAAGGGATGCTTTTCCCGGCAGTGATTTTCCCTATGACAGGAATTTTTTTGACTGCTTTACTAATGGCGTCGGAAATTGTATTTGAGCCGCTAGGTTTAAGATTCTCCTGCTTTGCATTTAATATTCTTGCAGTACTTGCAGGTGCAGATTCTTTTGGCTCAGGGCTTTCATCAAAATATTCTGAGAAGTAAGCTGGCTCTATTGCATCTATATTTACCCCCAGGCCTTTTGTAATCAATTTGGTTAATTGAGTTGTAGGCACCTTTTTGCCGTCCTCTATTTCAAGCAGAGCAGTTTCTGATATACCGCATTTTTTTGCTAGCTGCTTTGCAGACAAGTTCTGCTTTATACGTATTTTCTTAATATTAGTACCAATTATACTCATGACTTTCCTCCAAAGCTACTTTAGTAATGAAAATATTATAACAAATATGGTAATTAAAATACATATAAATATAGCATTATGTTCGTTTTTATTTGGAAGTTGAATTATTTTGTAAATTATTATATAAAGGAATAGGCAGGAAAAATATAGGGGGTGTAGATTTGAACAATCCATTAATATTTAAAGAATTTGTTATAAGCGCGGACAAGTCCATGTTAAGGATTCATGATATTGTAGCCATGCTTAGAAAAAGTTATTGGGCAGCTGAGCGAAGTGAGGAAGCCATCATGAAGTCAATTGAGAACTCGCTTTGTTTTGGTGTGTATCACGGGGACGAACAGATCAGCTTTGGAAGAATGATTACAGACTATTCAACCTTTGCATATCTATGTGACGTTATTATAAATGAGGAATACAGGGGTCAGGGAATCGGCAAGGCATTGGTAAGTTATATTATAGAATATCCTGCGCTGCAGGAGGTTAAAACAATGCTCCTCACCACCAGTGATGCACATAAGTTATATGAAAAATATGGTTTTGCAAATCTTGAGAATCCAAGTAAGCTGATGATAAGAAGAAAAAAGGATATTTTATAGGAAAGTTTTCTTAGAACCATATTGTGATATTGTAACAGTTTGCATTTAGCGATAATATTAATATTGGTCTATTAATGATGCAAGGGGGACATGAAATGTTTACAGGCAAGAAGGTTAGACTTCGTGAGGTTCGTAAAGAAGATGCCGAAGTAATAAATAAGTTAGGAAATGAAGAAGAGGTATTTATAAACCTTTCAACCAGATTACCTATGCCAAAACCGCTGCAGGTTGAAGAAAACTGGTATCAGGAATACACAAAGGAATATAATGAAGACTTTATACAATTTGTAATAGAAACGCTGGACGGAACAGTAATCGGTAAATGTGGGACAGGGCATATAGACTGGAAGAACTCCTGTGTAACCATTTGGATATTCATAGGCAATCCTGAGAATAGAAGCAAGGGCTATGGCAGTGATGCGCTATCCCTGTTGGTTAATTTTATTTTCAAGGAAATGAATATGAACAGAGTACAGCTTTATGTTTTTGCCTTTAACGAAAGGGCTGTTACAAGCTACAAGAAAGTAGGCTTTGTTGTCGAAGGTATACAAAAGAAAGAGCTCTTTAGAAATGGAACGTACAATGATGTTTATATCATGAGCATTCTAAAAAGAGAGTACGATGCAGCTAAGGGAGGCGAAGCAGATGCTATATAGCGGACAACTGGTTCATTTGAGAGCCTTTACAGATGATGATATTAAGCCTAGCGTAGAATTTATGAATGATGCGGAAATCATATTAAATCTTGATGATGATGCACCAATGCCTCAGAGCTATGAAACACAAAAAGAATGGTTTGAAGAAATGCGAAAGAAAAAGAAAACCTATAAAGACTTTTTCTGGGCAATTGACACGAAGGATGGTAAATTCATAGGGGGCTGCGGCGTAAATCATATGGACCGCAAGAATCGAGTTGCGCAAGTGGGGATATTCATTGGTGATAGAGAATATCTCGGAAAAGGCTTTGGAACAGATGCCATGATGGTTTTATTGAAGTTTTTGTTCGAAGAATACAATGTCCATAAAGTAAAGCTTATGGTTTTTGATTATAACAAAAGAGCGATAAGAAGTTATGAAAAATGCGGGTTTCAAACAGAAGCAATTCTTAGGGATTCAGTTTTTAGATTTGGCAAATATCATGATATGAGATGCATGGCAATTTTGAAGGAAGAATATTTTAAGGATAGATAGGTGATTGTATGAGTGAAGAATTACAGAGGATTGAGCTAGAGACGGAAGAAATTCAACCTTTAACAGCAAACAGAAATTTCTTGCTTATAATGACTTCAAGATTTGTTTCGTTTTTAGGGGACAGCGTACACTATTTTGCACTTAGCTGGTATATAATCAATGTTATTGGTCAAGGCAAGGTCTTGGGATTATTGCTAACATTGTCAACTCTTCCTGCTGTTTTTTTAGGACCTTTTGTAGGTGTCTTAGCGGACAGATTTGATAGAAGAAAAATAATGATTACCGTTGATGTAGTAAGAGGTACACTTGCACTGACACTAGGATATTTAGTATATATTAAGCAGGCACCAATGTGGGTTTTCTTCATTGTAACCTTGCTGCTGTCAATAAGCAGTACAATGTACTTCCCTGCTAGCGGAGCACTATTTCCAAGCTTGGTACATGAAAAGCACCTGATTAAGGCAAATTCAGTTGCTAGCTTTTTGGGAACCTTTACCGGAATATTAGGTCCTGCAGTGGCTGGTCCTGTTTACGGAATTGTTGGTCCTGAGGGCTTATTTATATTAAACGGCATAACCTTTTTCTTTGCTGCTGTTTGTGAATTTTTATTGAAGCCGCCGGTTATGGAGCACAGCGCAGCTGCTAAGGCAAAAAATTATCTTTCCAATCTAAAGGAAGGCTTGCAGTTTGTTTTTCATAAAAAAGCATTATTTGCTATGCTGATGTTTGGTGGAGCAGTTAATTTCTTCTTTTGGCCCATTCAAAATATTGTGCAGCCTGTTATAGGGAGTAAGGTTTTAGCTTTTGATTCTGCAATGTACGGAACAATGATATCCTTTTTCCCAATCGGAATGTTAATAGCGACCTTGCTAATTCCTTTGCTGCCACAGCCCAAGAAAAAGTATAGATTTATGCTGTGGAGTATGTTTATCCAGTCGATGGGTTTAATACTTCTAGCCATTCCTATTTTACCGGCTGTAAGGCCATATATGACGAATACAAATATATTGTTTTATACCTATTGCGGAATATTGATCATCAGAGGAGCAGCCTTTGGTTTTACAAATGTTCCAATGCAAGTGGTATACCAAACATTGACGCCTAATGAATACAGAGGGAGAGTCTTTGCATTGCAGGGAGCATTTTTCCAAGGGTTGATGCCTGTGTCCATGGGAATAGCAGGCTTCTTTGTAGACATATTTCCGGCTTATGCCCTTTGCGCTTTTGCCGGCGTATTCATGGCGCTGATTTGTATATTTATGTTTAAAGTAAAGGCAACAAGGGATATATAATTATATTAATAAAAAAAGCACTCCCAAGAGAGTGCTTTTTTTATTAATATTTTTAATTGTCAATTATTTGCCAGCCATTTGTCTTTCAGCTTGCTCGATAAGTCTCTTTACCATGTAGCCGCCTACTTTACCTGCTTCTCTAGCTGTGATATCTCCATTGTAGCCTTCTTTTAGGTTAACGCCTACTTCTGAAGCTATTTCATATTTC
>JAQSYD010000020.1 GCA_029256325.1 Clostridia bacterium | reverse complement strand
AAACTTACTCTTCCTGCCATTTTTTAACCTCCTTATTTTTTGGTTTTGCTATTCCCATGGCTTTTTCATGTAAATATCTATGGGGAAAACCTCTCCTTTAAGGTTCTGCGGCAATTGAGGCACCAAAGACTTTTGAGCTACTACATATTTTATCGGTAATCCCAAAGCATCTGATACTTTCTCACACAGCTGTTGACCTTTCATGATTTCTTCTATAGTGGTTTCTCCACATAGATGTGTGTTGTTGACTAATGCTGTTACTTTTTGTCTTGAACCCGCTTCGATTGCTCTTATATACTTGATTGCGCCATCCAAATCATGAGTTAAGCTTCGGTTGGCGTTCAGTACAAACAACATATCGTAAGGCTCAATGTCCAGATAATCATGATATCTGCCCAATGCCGTTGCTCCTACCTTGTCCCCTCCGACATCAAGCACAGCCTGATATGACTTGTCATGAAAAACTGTATTTATTTCAGGGGATAATGCAGGCAAATCGCCTGATGCTCCCTTGATTGACGAGGATATTACTCGAATGCCCTTTTCCTCAAAAAGAGGCTCTAGCTGTCTTGATCTAAAGTATGGATTCACGATGTCTAAATCTACAATCGCTGTTTTAAAGCCTGCCGCTGCTAATCCAAAGGTATAGTTCACAGCAAACTCTGTTTTTCCACTGCCATAGTGTCCGGTTATGATCCTAATTCTTTTTTCATCAAACATTTTAAACCATCCTATACACTCTGAAATTCATAGATTATGTTTTTGTTCAGGATGCGAAGCTGACGTAGAACAAAATATACATAATCTTAGGATTGCAGTGTGTTTTCATTTATTTCTCTGAAAAGCGTAGTTTGTGTTTTCGCTCAGGATGCGAAGCTGACGTGGAGCGAATATACACAAAGTTAGCTTTGCAGTGTGTTTTTCCTTTATTTTCTCTGCAAATCTTAGATATAGCTGCTCTAATGTATATATGTCATTCTGAGTTTGCGAAGAATCTGAAGATCCTTCAGTCATTCTGCCTTCAGGATGACAAGAATAAGCCTCTGCCTTGCAGTGCTTTATTTATTTGTACTCTCTGGCTTGCTCTTCTCCTCTTAATACTCTTAGTCCGCCTTCAGCTAGAGCTATCATTTCATCTTCTCCTGGGTAAACTCTTATATCTCCAATGAATTCAACTCTTTCTTTTATCCAGCCTATAAGATTCTTGTCGTAAGCAAGACCACCAGTCATGCAGATTGCGTCCACTTTACCCTCAAGTACTGCGGCACTAGCACCTATTTCCTTTGCAACCTGATAAGCCATTGCTTGATAAACAAGTTCTGCTTCCTTGTTGCCGTCTTTAATCATGGCTTCAACTTCTCTGCCATCGTTTGTTCCCAGGTAAGCAACTAAACCGCCCTTACCAACTATTTTCTTCTTTAGCTCATCTATTGTGTACTTGCCTGAGTAGCAAAGCTTTACCAAGCCGCCTACAGGCAAAGATCCTGTTCTTTCAGGGGAGAATGGCCCTTCTCCGTCCAGTGCGTTATTTACATCAATAACTCTTCCATTTTTGTGAGCACCTACTGATATGCCGCCGCCCAAGTGCGCAATGATAAGGTTCAGCTCTTCATAAGGCTTTCCTAAATCCTTTGCAGCTCTTCTTGCAACAGCTTTTTGATTCAATGCATGGAATATGCTTATTCTATCTATTTCAGGCATACCTGAAATTCTTGCTATTTCATCCAACTCATCTACAACTACAGGATCAACGATGAAGGACGGAATGTTTAATTGCCCTGCAATCTCATGTGCAATTAATGCGCCTAGGTTAGAAGCATGCTGACCCATTGCAGCAATCTTGATGTCCTTCAGCATTAAATCATTTACATAATAAGTGCCGCCTTCCATCGGTCTTAGTAGTCCGCCTCTGCCTACTACTGCATTCAGCTTCGTGATGTTGATGCCATTTGCATTCAAGGTGTCTAATATAACGTTTTTTCTGAATTCAAATTGATCTGCCACCGTTTTGAATGGAGCTAATTCCTCATTGGTATGTCTTAGAGTTGTCTCCATTACCGGCTTCTCATTATCAAATATTGCAATCTTCGTTGATGTTGAACCTGGGTTTATGATTAATAATCTAAATACTTCCTGCATAGTTCTCCTCCAAAATAGTTTATTTGCTCGCCATTAGCACGCCAATGGCTATAGAATTTAATTTTGCTTCATCGGAATCAGCTCTTGCATTCTTTGCCTTTGCAAAGAATACCATTGACTTATAAAGCAGGTTTCCTGCTTCAATAGTAGGTACCATCAGTATATCTGCATGACCTGCTACAGGATGATCCATTCCCTTATGTTTTGCTGCTTCTACGGATATTGCATTATCAAGAGCAAAAGGTCCTGCTATGACACAGTTCTTGATTTCGCCTCTTTCATTCATGGCTACCAGTTCTGCTGCGTCTACAGTTGCCTGCATTTTGGGATTTACTTTTTCAACTGCTGCAAGCACGCCAACCTTTGGATTTTCATTGCCTAAAGCATGGGCAACCTGCACTACATTTTCTATGATTTGCTTCTTTTGTTCCAAGTTTGGCGCTAGATTCATCGCTGCATCCGTTACATAGAACAATCTATTATAGCCATTTACGTCAAATACAGCTACGTGTGAAAGTACGTTTCCTGTTCTCAAACCTACTTTTTCGTCCAATGCTGCTTTTAGTATGACTGAAGTATCCACCAAGCCCTTCATCAGAAGCTGGGCTCTGCCTGAGGAAACCAGTTCAACCGCCTTTAAGCAAGCCTCCGCTTTATCAGGTACATGGATTACATCAAACTTCGCAAGCTCAACGCCACATTTCCCTGCCGCTGTAACGATTTCATTTTCATCGCCTACCAGTATTGCGTCTGCAATACCTAAATCCTTCGCACTGTTGATTGCGCTGAGTACTTCTATATCTTGAGCTACTGCAACTGCTATTACCTTTGGACCTTTTTCCTTTGCTGCTTTTAATATTTGGTCAAAAGCTGTAATCAAATTACTTCACCTCATCTTCGTAAATTTTTGCGTTTTCTTCACCATCTAATACTCTTTGAGTACCTTCCGCCAAAGCAAGCATTTCATCTTCCCCTGGATACACCTTTACCGGTGCTATAAACTGTACTCTCTTGGCTATTTTCTCACACAAAAGGTTTGAATATGCAATACCGCCTGTTAATATTACGGCATCTATCTTACCCTTTAAAACTGTTGCCATAGCTCCAATTTCCTTGGATATTTGATAAGTCATGGCATCAAATATTAATGCCGCTTTCTCATCGCCGCTCTCAATCATTTTTATAACGTCTCTTGCATCATTGGTTCCAAGATATCCTACCAGACCAGCCTTGCCAACAATCATTTTTTTGATTTCTGCTTGTGTGTACTTGCCGGAATAGCAAAGCTTTATTAAAGCTCCTACCGGAAGGCTGCCGGCTCTTTCAGGTGAAAACGGACCCGCGTCATTGGCGTTATTCGCATCAATAATCAAGCCTTTTTCCACCGGTGAAATTGAGATTCCACCACCCAAATGAGCTACTATAAAATTAACATCTGCTAAAGTTTTACCCATATCTTTGGCCGCTCTTCTGCCTACTGCTTTGATATTCAGTGAATGAACCAAAGATTTTCTAGGAAGCTCAGGCAAGCCTGAAACTCTAGCAATGTCAGGAAACTCATCTACTGCAACCGGGTCTACAATAAAAGAAGGAATACCTTGTAAATCTGCTATGCCTCTTGCTAATATGCCGCCCAGGTTAGAAGCATGTTCTCCCTGAACCCCGATTTTCAAATCCTCTATCATAGCATCCGTTACTTTGTATGTACCGCTAGGCATAGGCTTCAAAAGGCCACCTCTGCCAACCACTGCTGCAAGGCTTTCTAATTCAATCTTTTCTTCCTTCAACCAATCTAATATCATGTGTTCTCTGTATTCAAACTGATCTGTGATTTTTTCGTATTTAACAAGCTCCTCAGTTGAATGACTAAGGTTCTTCTGAACAATGTTTTCAGTTTTCTTAAACACAGCAACCTTGGTCGATGTGGAGCCTGGATTGATAACCAGTAGATTTTCCCTTTGCATTTCTAACACTCCTTATTATTTATCATCTTTGTATTATTTTTCATTTAAGCAGAATTTATTAATTCTTTTTGAAATGCTTTACAATATAAACACATAAATTACTGCATTAATAATATTAAGCAATTGTCGTGCCATATTGTAAGGATGCAAAAATCATTTAATGTTTATTAATAAATTAACGAATCCCGCTAAAACATAGAAAAAAAGCAAGTTTCGACAAAATATCGTACTTGCTTTTACGAGCTATTTACATTTATTGCAATCTGCATATTCATACAAACAGAGTTTTGCAATTTTTTGCGTGCATTTTTTTGCATACTCCAACTTATGTGCAAAATATTGCATGCTAATTTATGTTATATTTCTCCAGCTTATAATAAAGACTTCTCAAGGAGACATTTAAAATTTTGGCAGCTTTTGTTTTATTATTTTCACACTGCTTCAAAATCTGCTGTATGTACTTCTTTTCAGCCTTTTCTAGTACCTCTTCCAAATTAGTGCCAACTTCTGTATATTCATCCAGCTCCTCAACAGAACTTACAGACTGTTCTATGCGGCTTCCCATCCGTGGGATATGCCCTTCCATAATAATAGCCTCATTGGTTTTCATCGTTATAATCGCACGTCCTATGACATTTTCCAGTTCTCTCACGTTACCTGGCCAATTATAACCTTTTAGCACGTGAACTGCCTGCTGTGAAATATCTCTTATGTTCCTGCCGTATTGCTGGTTGAATTTCTTGATAAAGAAAATTGCAAGGTCATAAATGTCTCCCTTTCTCATCCTTAAAGAAGGCAGATTGATGGGATACACATTTAACCTATAGTAAAGGTCTTTTCTGAAATTGCCGGTTTCTATCTCCGCTTCCAAATCTCTATTTGTTGCGGTTATTATTCTTACATCTATGCTGATGGGCTTAGTGCCGCCTACTCTGACTATTTCTCTTTCCTGCAGAACTCTCAGCAGCTTTGCTTGCGTACTGGTAGGTATTTCCCCTATTTCATCAAGAAATATGGTGCCTCCGTTAGCCTCTTCAAAAAGACCCTTTTTACCGCCTTTTTTGGCTCCGGTAAAAGCACCCTCTTCATATCCGAACAGCTCTGACTCCAGCAAGGATTCTGTAATGGCACTGCAATTAACTCTTACAAACTGTCTATACTTTCGCTCACTAGAGTTATGAATCGAGTGTGCGAAAATCTCCTTGCCTGTACCACTCTCTCCTCTTAATAATACTGTAACAGGGGTAGCCGCAGCATTTCTAGCCTTATCAATAGCCGCCAGCATAAGCGGATCCTTGCCAACAATATCTTCAAAGGTATATTTGGCTTCCAGCTTACGAATTATTTCCTTGGCTTGCTTTAATTCATGGGAAAGCTTTGATATTTCCGTCAGATCATGCAGTACCCCTACACTGCCTCGCAGCTCTCCATCTACAATAATAGGGGCCGCATTGCAGAGTACCTCTTTATGAACAGGACCCACCTTCATCAAAGCTCCTTTTATAGGTTCCTTGGTATTGATGACCTTGAAATGTATGCTTTCACCCTCTGCGATATCTACAGTAGCAGGCTTCCCTATGACATCTTTTTCCGAAAGTCCTGTAATCCTCGTATATGCAGGATTGATCATGACACCATTTCCATCTTGGTCTACAACAGATATGGCATCCTGTGTGGCATTGAACACGGCCTCCAGCATGCTTTTTATTTCCTTCAGGTTTGTGATTTCCTCCGCCAGCTCTTTTACTTCTGTAATATCTCTGAATACTGCTATGGCGCCAATCATATTTCCATCGTCATCCCGAACAGGCATACGATTGGTTATTATTTTGATATTGCCCAGATTCTGCTGCCGGTTCAACTCGGATTGTCCTGTTTCAAGTATATATGGGAGTCTGGTATCTAAAACCACATCTCCTACATATTTACCAATTGCATTCTCAACCTTTATACCTGTAAGTCTTTCCGCTGCAGTATTAAATATGGTTATTACGCCCTCTAAATTAACTGCAATCATTGCATCATGAGTGGAGTTAAGTATCAGTTGTATTCCTCTATCCATAGCTTACCTCACATATATTTCTAACTAATATCTCTAAGCGGGCAGGCATGGAAACCTGCCTCTACGATTGCACCGATTTATACCGTCCGATGATTTTTTCTGCAGCTTTTATTCCGTCAACAGCAGCACTTATAATGCCTCCGGCATAGCCTGCGCCTTCTCCGATGGGATATAGCTGTTCAATATTCTCTGACTCCATGTTTTCTTTGCGTACTATTCTTATGGGCGCAGAGGTTCTTGTCTCTACACCGGTCAGCAGTGCATCTTCTCTGGCGAAGCCCTTTACTTTTCTGTTAAAATCCTTTAAGGCTTCCTTTAAGGTAGTCGTTATATAATCAGGCAGACATAAATGCATGTCTGTCAACCTTACACCAGGCATATAGCTAGGCTTAATTTCCCCAAGCTTACAGGATGCAGCGCCGGATAAAAAGTCTCCTACAAGCTGTACCGGTGCATGATAATCTCCGCCGCCAGCCTCAAAAGCCTTTCGCTCCCATTTCCGTTGATATTCTATCCCTGCCAAAGGATGTGAACTGTCGAAATCCTCCGGTGATACCGAAACCACTAAGGCACTATTTGCATTTTGCTTATCTCTGGCATATTCACTCATACCATTTGTAACTACCATTCCAGCTTCAGAGGCTGCAGCTACCACGGCACCGCCAGGACACATGCAGAAGCTGTATGCTGATCTACCCGTTGTAGTACTGCGGAAGGTTAAGGTATAATCCGCAGCTCCTAAAGCATCATGACCTGCAAACTCACCCTGCTGCGCCTCATTTATCATAGATTGAGGATGTTCTATCCGCACTCCTATAGAAAAAGGCTTCTGTGCGATAGCGATACCCTTGTCAAAAAGCATTTTATAGGTATCTCGAGCACTATGGCCTAATGCCGCCAGAACAACATTTGAATATATGCTTTCAGTGTCATTGACCACGACGCCCTTGCATCGATTCTCTTCAATGATTATATTTGTGACCTTGGCACTGAATCTTACTTCTCCGCCTAGCTCTATAATTCTATTTCTGAGGTTTTTAACTACTGTTTTTAATATGTCCGTGCCTATGTGGGGCTTATTGATATACAGTATTTCCTCCGGTGCACCCGCCTCCACAAACTTCTGCAGCACCCAATCGCAGCGATTGTCCTTAATCCGAGTCGTCAGTTTCCCATCTGAAAAGGTGCCCGCTCCCCCTTCGCCAAACTGTACGTTGGACTCTTCATTAAATGCACCGCTCTTCCAAAATAGCTCAATATCCTTGGTTCTGGAATCTACATCTTTACCTCTTTCAAGAATAAGAGGCTTATAGCCTCTTTCTGCCAATAAAATACCGCAAAACAAACCCGCAGGACCGCTGCCAATGATGATTGGCCTATTTTCTATAGCTTCAACACCTGCTACAGCCTCTTGATATTTCTCGGGATTATAATGAAAAACATCCTTATCGTTTATAAATCTCCCGCTGATATTCTGTTGCAAGCTGATTGCAACGGAGTAAACGAACATGATGTCATCTTTTTTTCTGGCGTCCAAGGACTTCTTATTAATTTTAATAGCGTCGATATCTTTATTGTTAAGCTTTAACTTCTTCGCTGCAGCATTTTTAAGCAGCTCCAGCTCTTCTTCTAATCCCCTGCTTCCAATAGGCAGTTTGAGATTCTTAATTTCTAATTGCATACACTTCCTCCATTGAGGGTTTCCATATTATGAATTACCCTAATTAGACAATAATACAGGCTATAGCCTGTATTATTCCCTTATTCTTATATCCAATCCGATACTCTTGGGTTCAAGCTCTAAAATCTCCACCAAGGGAGACTTGATTACCTGAATTTCGTAAGAAGCACTGCCCTCCTTGGCATTGGCTAAATCAACATACAAAGTAATATTATTTTCTATGTCTTCCAGCAATTCCTCAGGTCCTCTTACATTAAGTCTTATATTTCGCGCAGGGGCATCATTCACAAAATATTTCTCCCCTAGATTTCTAAACTCCATCGTACTAATGTCAACTGTACTTGTAATCACCTTTTGAATATCAATGACTGCATTTATCTGCTCATTTGTGTTTACCAGCTGAATTCCTTCAGGCAAATCCAGCATGACGGCAAGTGTAATATCCGCTGCCATATTGTTTATGATTTGCTTTTTGGTGTTTACTGAAAACAAACTATCCAGTGCATCTTGATTGCCTGTAACCAATATTTCCGTCGGCTGAATCTTCTTGCTGGCAATGACAAAGCCCTCGGCAGGTTCTCCTTCTAAAATAAGCTGTATCGGCACCCTTTTCGTATTGGCTATTGGAACATTGACATTGATCCACTGCGTATCCAATTGTATTCCGGCTACATCCTTACCTTCTTCATCCAGCAGTCTGACAGGCAGTTTTTTATTCACGCTGAGATCTACCCCGGCTATATCTACATCAACCTTTATAGTTTCTACCGTGTTTATAATAGACTCAGCTCCCGTTAAAACAACCTCAGAAGGTGTAAGTACAGCATCTAAGTTTGCCAAGCCACCCTTAGGATTGCCGCTAATATTCACTGTTACCGGTTTTTGAACAACAATCTTTTTATCCAAGCTTACCTTGATATTGTGCTGCGATCTTGAGATTACTGAAATGCCTTCAGGTATGCCATTTACAATAACAGGAATCGCACTTTCTCCCTTTACCAGATAGTTGCTGATATCGGCATATGCATCAATTGTGTTTTGGTTGACCGTATCTAAAACCTCTTTTTTACCCTTTAGCTTTAAGGTGATATAGTAAGAGTTCGTATTTCCAAGCATAATCAGGTTGTTTCGATTCAAAGCTTCTAAATTCACTATTCGTACAGGAATGGTAATATCCTTTGGCACTACGGGATTTTGCTCCGTTATGACATAAAACCACAACAATGTTGCGAATATAACAGAAAGTATTTTTATGGTTGTATCTCTTAAAATTCTTTCTTTACTCATCTTTTACACCCCACTTCGTCCAAATGGGTTGTTTCAATTCCTTTATTTTATAATTCTTTTTCACGATTTCTTTCAAGGACTTTGCATCCAGGTATCTTGCCAGTTTACCTTCCATAGCAAATGAAACTACCCCAGTTTCTTCTGATACCACAATAGCTAATGCATCTGAAATCTCAGTAATGCCAAGTGCTGCTCTGTGTCTGGTTCCCAATTCCTTGCTCAGATTCTGATTTTGTGTCAAAGGCAGGAAGCAGCCTGCTGCCGCAATTCTGTTTTTACGTATGATCAAAGCACCGTCATGCAAGGGCGTATTGGGTACAAACAGATTGATAAGCAGCTCTCCCGTTACACTGGAATCAATATGAGTGCCTGTTTCCAGGTGTTCATTTAAACCGGTTTCCTGCTCCAATATAATGATTGCCCCTGTTTTTGTTTTTGATAGCTGCAGTACCGCCTTATTTATTTCTTCTAGCAAAATATCAAGCTCTTGCTCTAATACGTCTCCCTTTGTAAAAAACCTTCCTCGTCCCAAATGCTCCAAAGCTCTTCTTAATTCAGGCTGGAATATAATTAAAATAGCAATAAATCCAACGGTCATTGCATTCTTAAGCAGCCAATATACCGTATGCAGTCCAAGCATCTCGCTGACTCTTGTTGCAATAATGAGCATTGCAATACCCTTGATGAGCTGTTCTGCTCTTGTTTCCTTAATAAGATCCATAACCTTGTATATTATAATTGCTATGATAAAAATATCTACATATGTATTCCATGATTTGAGATAAGGCAACAGTTCCTCCAACTCATTCAATGCAAAACACCTCCCTATTGCAAATTTTTTCATACTATTTTAATTATATATTTTTTATTAAATTAAGGATATAGTTTTATAGATTATTTTATAATTTTTCTTAAAAAAACAGCTGAATATATCTTAGGTTTAATATATCCAGCTATTTTTATTAAATTACGGATTAAAAGAATATATGTGTCACATATTGGTCTAATATCACCAATCCACCTATTGCAAAAACATAATATGAAAAGTATTTCATCTTGCCTTCACTTAATATCTTAAGCATAAATTTGATGGATATATAGCCCGCCAAGGCAGCTGCCAATGAGCCGGCGATCAAGGCGCCCATACCGATGCCGGTACCGCCTCCAACTTCTATAATATCCTTAGCTTGAAATACTGCCGCACCTAGTATGGCAGGAATAGACAGCAAAAATGAAAAGCGTGCTGCGAAATTTCTGTCCAGATTTCTAAATAAGGCTCCAGAAATCGTTAATCCGGATCTGGATATAGCTGGCATGATTGCTAAGCCCTGCATGATTCCGATAAAAACTGCATCAAAATAGGAGGTTTCCCTTACGCCTTTGCGTCCGTTCTTTAATATGCTGGACCACAGTATAATAACTCCCGTTATAATAAACTCAAAGCCTAAGGTACTGCCTGTATGAAACATCTGTTCAAAGGTATCCTTGAATACAATACCGATAATACCTGTTGGTATTGTGCCTGCAAGCAAAAGCCAGGTAAGCTTTTGAAAAGGCTTCTTTAGCAAGCTTATAATATCATCCTTGAAAACAGCAAATACAGCAATCAAGGTACCCAAATGCACACTGGTATCAAAGACGAGTGTTGGCTCTGTTATTCCAAATATCTTTTGCATCAGCACAAGGTGTCCCGAGCTGCTGATGGGTAAAAACTCTGTAACTCCTTGAATAATCCCCAATACAATAGCTTGTATTAAATTCATTTAATTCTCCCCTTTACTTTGTCGTATCAACAAATTGATCTATGTTTACATCTGCTTCAGCTACTGCTGCATCCATTGTCTCAGTGCTTGCTTTGGACATATCAATGGATGCATCTCTTTGCTCCACTATTCTTGTGTTAATGATCTCTTTGCGTTTCCATCGGCCAGTGGCATAATACATCCCATTCAACAAACAACCTATGGTAAAACTCAATGCAATGGCTATCCATATACCAGAGCTGCCAAAGGCGGGTTTACTAGAAAGATATGCCGCCAGGGGTACCCTTATTCCATAGAATATAAGGACCGTTATGATGGTATTTACCCATATCTCCCCTGCACCTCTAAGTATTCCTGCAAACAAAAAATTTAAACCCAGAAATATATAAGCCAGTGATACAATTTTTAAATAGCCAATACCAATTTCTATAACGCTTACTTCCTGTGTAAACAAATAGAGTGATGGCCTCCCCAACGTATAAACAAATAGAATCGTTGCAGAGGAAATGATAATTGAGAGTATGGCTCCGTTTTTGAATACACCCTTGACCTTCTCCTTGTGCCCCGCCCCTATACACTGTCCAGTGACGGTAGATGCCGTCATACTCAAGGTCATAGCCGGCAGCATGGCAAAGCTGTCGATTTTGGAACCGGCACCAAAGCCTGCAATAACATCTGCACCAAAGCTGTTTATAATGCCGCTTAAGGCAAGCAACCCGGAGGATACGATAAACTGCTGCACTGCCGAAGGAACACCTAAGCTTAGTATCTTCATCATTATTTTACTGTCAAATTTCAATTCTGTCAGTCTAAAGCTTATCAGATGACCTTTTTTACTTAAATAGATTATGCTCAATATGTAAGAGGTTCCTTGTGCAATTACCGTTGCCAAAGCAACGCCTCCCACACCCATAGACGGCATGGGTCCTGGTCCGATTACAAAAATAATATCTAATACTACATTCAGCAATGTCGATATAATTAAAAATATCGTTGGCGTAAAAGAATCACCCAAACCTCTTAAAACTGCACTGGTCATGTTATATCCAAAAGTAAATATAACACCAGCCATAATAATAATCAAGTAGCTTTGAGCATCCTTCATGATTTCAGGCGGCGTATTCACTAATACAAGAAAGTTCTTGCTAAATAATGTGCCGATTATCGCAATGACTACAGCAGATCCCCCTAGGAATATTGTTGTTGTGCTTATTGTCTTCTTTATCATCTGTTCATTATTTGCACCGGCATATTGAGAAATCAATATAGAGGTTGCCATTGTAAGTCCCATAATAACCGATGTTAGTATAAACATGATTGGAAAAGCAATATTAACAGCCGCTAAGGCCTTGTATCCCAAAAAATTTCCTACAATGATGCTGTCTACCCAATTATATAAATTCTGCAATACGTTGCCAAACAGCATAGGCAGTGAAAATACCAACATATTTTTCATCATATTACCCTGGGTCAGATCTTTAATTGCTTTTTTATTGCTCATCAAACCACCTCCTCAAGACCAATCCCATCTATATTTTAAACCAATTGATTTAGTATTTGCAAACTTATATCGCAAATACCATTTATGTTGAATATTAAAATACCTCCCAACGTATTATTATAATTAAGCAGTAAAAGATAGGAGCTTGAAGCTATGAAAAAATTGAAAGCGGTTTTTACAATTATACTTTGTATGGCTATGATATGCATAATTTCTGCATCAGAGCTGCTTTACTGTACGCACAGCACTATCATGTCGCCCAGTCATTTTTCCAGATTATTAGACGATGAACAAAAGCTTTCACAATTGACAGTTTTGCTTTATAGCAGCCTAGCTGAGACAACGGCGTCAGACAGGTCTCAAGCCATTAAAAAATATGCTGTCAACATACTGAACAAGACCGATCAAGCTTGGATAAAAAGTCAGATTTATATTGGAGCCACCGGTTTGCAAAAGTATGTCGCATCTGAGGCTACAACGCTGCCCACTCTTGACTTTGTACCACTGAAGACAATTATAAGAGAATCTATCCTTGCAGAAGTCATGAAACAGCCTCATGCCCTTGAAAATGTTGAAAAGGTCAAAACTGTATTATCCATCCTGAACAATAAATACTTCAGCGCCATTATAAAATATGGGCTTAGCAATCAGCTTGTTACGATGCTGCTGGAGCTTGCCCCCATACAAAGTACCGGCTTCGATAGAACAACAATATTAGAAATCATCAAGGTTTATCTTTCCTTCAGCAATAAAAGTACTACCTTAGATCAAGCAAGCTACAATATTGTTGAGCAAATGATAGGAAAAAGCTTTGAGCTTGATAAGCTGAAGGATTACTTTGATATGGATTTATTCATAGAAAAAGCATTTGGCGACGACAATCCCGTTGCAGCCTTTAAGACGTTTATCAATGGGATTGACACTTCATTTTCAATAGCAACAAAGGTTTTATTTTGGTGTTTCATGCTTCTGTTATGGATAAACCTGCGCTTTAGCTTGACAAAGCTTCTCCGGACAATCTTATATTGCGTCTCCTTGGCCTCTGTTTTTAATGTGCTTCTATCTGCCCTGCTGATCAATCCAATAGCTTCTCAAAAGCTCATCACGGTTTTTACTGTTTCTCAAGATTCCTTTAACAGCCTTTGGGTTAAGCTTTGGGTGTTCCTTTTTAGGGATTTCGGTTTATATCTGGCTCTACAATCCATAATCATCAGCATCATTGCAGTCATTTCTTATTTGATCATCAATCCATTGTTTAGGAAATCGACTCATAGCAAGACAAAAGCACATAGCTTTTCAGCTTGGCGTTTTACGATTGTATTGGTTGTTTTTACACTGGCATTTAGCTGGTGGAGCTTTTCCTCAATTGCTGGTTATACCAGAAGCTTTCGCAGCAACGTTCAAAAGCTCATCAGCACAGATATCAATCAAAGCCTGATAAAGGGTCTAAAAGAAGCGGGCGGCATGGAGTTTTTAAAATATATTCAAAAAAAATAAAAAGCTGTCTAATGACAGCTCAACTTAAAATTTCCTGCTTGTTTGTTGATCGATGATTTCCAATAATATTTCTTTTCCAACAACATCCGGCAGCTCTAAGGTCTTAATTTTGGCCTTTTCTATATACCGCTTGGCAATCTCACGGGTTTTCTCAATAACCTGCGCCTTTTCAAGCACTACTCTTAGACTTTTGCCCCCATCCTGCTGCATTTTATCCAGAGCCTCTTCTGTTTCTGCCTTATACTTGGAATTCAACGCAAAAATGATTGGAAGCGTATATACGCCTTGTATTACATCATTGAAGGCAGGTTTGCCAATATTGACTTCACTGCCGGTAAAATCTAATATATCATCTATTATCTGAAAAGCCATACCTATGTCTTTGCCAACTACGCCAAGCTGATTCATAATTTTTTTTGAGCAGCCTGCTTTATATCCGCCTGCAGCAAGACTTATAGCGAATAATGCCGCAGTTTTTCCGCTTATTCTTTTCAAATATTGCTTCACAGTGGTTCCCTTACTGTATCTTTGTTCATTTTGATCTATTTCCCCTTCACATATATAAGCCATTGACTTAGATATATCCTTCATAAGCTTCACTTCTGCAATATCGGCTATAAGCATAAATGCTCTGGTAAATAGAAAGTCCCCCGTGTAAACAGCAACATCTCTTCCAAGCATGCTGTGTAAAGTCTCACTGCCTCGTCTCAGCTTGGTATCATCAATAATATCATCATGAATAAGTGTTGCCATATGAATGATTTCCAAAGAAGCTGCCAAAGGCACTATGGCACTTGAATCATATTGACCGAAGGTTCCTCCCAAAATAGTAAGTACCGGTCTCAAACGTTTGCCGCCACTTTGCTGCAGCATTACTAATGCATTCTGAACTGTTTTATTTCTTGTTTTCAAGGCTTTTTTCAGCTGTGCTTCAACATACTGCATTTCACCTTGTAAAAACTCATTATCCATCCACATCTAATCACTTCCTATCTATCCTAAGTATGGTTTGCAGAGGTTTCATGGTATACTGCACTGTCAATCCAATAAAAATTCCAGTTATAACAGCCGCTATTAATAATACCGGTAGATAATAAAATAAATTTACATTTGAAACCACCATACTTGCAATCAAAATCTGACCTATATTGTGGAATACTGCACCTACTACGCTGATGGCAACTATACTGAAAATTTTCTTAAAGTATTTGTATAATACTGCCATTGCTATGGTACTAATAATTCCTCCTGTAAAGCTGTACAGGAAGGATGATACCCCACCACCGAAAAATGATCCAAGAATTGTTCTTAAAAAAACAACCAGCATAGCTTCTTTCCAACCAAAAATGATGATTGTAAACATTGAAATCACATTCGCTAAGCCTAGCTTGACTCCCGGAACCGGAATTGGTACAGGTATCATTCTCTCAATTACATGCAGTACCAAAGCCTGGGACACCAATAAGCTCAGAATGACCATTTTCCTTGTGCTCTTCATTTCCTCACCCCGATATAAAAATAATTAATATGCTACATTATCTACTTCAGGTACCACATTACCTTCATAGTAAATTACTACTTTGTTTGGTAAACAAACGATATTTTGTCCAACTTTATTAATAACTCCCGTTTTTTGGCAAAGCTTGTCCGGACATATAACATCCTCTATCCAAGTGCCAGTCTCATCAGCTTTTATATCTATATGTCTATTGTTCTCAAATTCAATATGAAATAGTTGTTCTTTCTTTAACTCCTTGACAGGAATTTTTTTGTACGTGCTGCCATTTACTTCTATAACAAGATTATTTACTTCTGTATTATTGGAAACATAGTTGTTATAAAACCAAAATCCTACTGCTGCTATCAGAATTACAGCAATAATGATATCACCTTTTTTTAATTTCATATTTATCACCTTTCAACTCTATATATTTCACACTGCCCTATTAAAATGAACATGTGCTATTTATATCCTATAACATTATACATTATAAATACTACCAAGTTAATGGTATAAACTGTATTTTACCAATAAAGTTTGTATATTGAATAACAAACTTTATTGATATACAATATAAGCATGACTTTATTTTTATTATTTTGCAAGAATTTTTTGAGGAGGTTAATACATTGTTTTTTAAACGAAAAAATTTGTTAGTTCTTATCTTATGCATGTTAACCCTGATATTCACGTCATGCGTTAAGACTGCACCAGTCACTCCACCAGCTGCCGAGCCTACAAAGGGCCAGCCGATTTCTAAATCAGATTTCCTGTTAGGCACGATAGTTGAGATTTCTATATATGATAAGCAGGATGAAGCCATCATAGACAAAGCTTTGGATAGAATTAGAGAAATCGAAAACAAAATGACAATAAACAATGCTGAAACAAGTGAAATAATTGCGCTGAATGAGGCAGCTGGAACAAAAGAAGTTAAAGTAAGTGCAGATACCTTAGATGTTTTGGAGAGAGGTATGTATTATTCAGAGCTTTCAAAGGGCAGATTTGACATTACTGTCGGTCCCATCGTAAAGCTATGGAATATCGGTACGGATTTAGCTGCTGTTCCCGATCCTAAGGTTCTGGAAGAGAAAGTAAAATTGATTGATTATAGGAAACTGCACGTAGACCGCAATAATCTAACTGCAAAGCTTGACGATCCGGATATGCAGGTGGACCTTGGCGCTATAGCTAAAGGCTATGCTGCTGATGAGGTAGCTGAGATTCTAAAGCAAAATGGCGTTCAGCATGCTATTATAAATCTGGGCGGCAATGTGCTCACCATTGGTGGCAATATGCAAGACAGCCCTTGGAAAATTGGAATTCAAGATCCATTTAATCCAAGAGGAGATTTTTTAGGCATCGCTTCTATTAAGGATAAAACTGTTGTTACCTCAGGTACTTATGAGAGATACTTCGAACAGGACGGCAAAAGATATCACCATATTCTTGATCCGAGAACCGGTTATCCGGCTGACAACGAGGTTGCCAGTGTTTCCATCATAACTGATAAATCTATGGATGGTGACGGAAATTCAACTTCTGTACTATTACTTGGACTGGAAGAGGGCATGAAGTTTATAGAAGGTCAAAAGAATATCGAGGCAATATTCATCACCTACGACAAGAAGGTTTATATTACTTCAGGACTCCAAGCCACTTTTATGGTTACAAATCCTGATTTTACTTTAATGAATTAAGCATAAAATAAAAAGCACCTGATCAGGTGCTTTTTATTTTGCCAATATTTATTTCTGATATGGATACGCCTTTTTGGTTTCTTCCAAAGCTTCTCCAATAGCGTTCAATGCATTCTTAAGATCCGCATCTGTATGTCTATAGCAGATATAGCCATGGTGATATGGCTGAATAAACAAGCCTCTTCTAATGGTTTGTGTATAAAAGAATGCTCTTCTTTCCTTGTACTTTTCATCTACCTTATCAAAGGTTATAAACTGCATTGGAGGTATTCCGGAAACCTCTGCAGGCACGCCGGAATCCGCTATAAGCTTACCGGTCTTATCTAAGAAATCCTGACCTCTAGTCCATATATCGTCAATAACCTTGTCTCTTTCCAATATTTCTATCGTCTTCATGGCAGCAACCATTTCCAAGCTGTTTGGGAAGAAGGTTGAGCTTACAAAAGCCTTTTTCTCAAGTACCTTCATAAATTCTGCTTTACCTACACAAGCACTGATTGGATATCCATTGGCCATAGCCTTGCCGAAAACTGACAAGTCAGGTGTAACTCCGTATCGCTCTTGAGCTCCACCCATAGATACTCTGAAACCGGATCTTATTTCATCAAATATCAATACAACATTGTATTTGTCTGCTAGTTCTCTAACGCCTTGCAGATATCCATCTGGCGGAGCCATTACAGGATGTGCAAGTGGATGTCCAACTGGCGTAATGATGATACAAGCCGCTTCATGTGCATGCAGCTTCAATACATCTTCCAATACGTTCAGATCACCGTATTCAAATTCAATGGTAAGATCTGATATTTGTTTTGGCACTCCGCCCTTTACTTCTACACACCAGTCATGCCAGCCGTGATAGCCGCAGCGAAGTATTTTATCCTTATCGTTATATGCTCTAGCAACACGAGTGGCTATGCTGGTAGCATCAGAACCGGTCTTGCAAAGCACTACCATCTCCGCTGATGGAATGATATCTATCAGCTTTTGCTGCAATGTATTTTGAACTTCTTGCACCAAAGAGAAACAGAAACCCTTTTCCATTTGCTTGATAACTTCTTGATTTATTTCCGGCTCATTGTAACCAAGAATGATTGGTCCGTATGCGCACAACATATCTATGTAATCATTGCCATCTACGTCAACTATATGTCCATCATACCCTCTTTCAATAAAAATAGGATATTCGCCTGGTATAAAGTTATAAGGACGTCTAATACCCATCAAGCCGCCCGGTGAAAGTCTTTGTGCTTCTTCAAACATCTTTATGGATTTCGTTAAATTCAATTTTGGTTTGCTTTCCATTTAAATACCACCTTTCCTAATAGTATAATACTATCTAAACAAATATTTTATTCGACACAAGGATTTTTTATCCTTCATCACTTTCTCCATTATTTGATTTCCTACTATTCAGAATATTAAGTCTCGTCGATGTTTTGTCGTCTTCCCTTAATAAAACTTCAGAAATATGATTTCATAATCCATAAGCTTTTCAAAGCCTGCTTTTTCAGCTGTTTTCACAGAAGGAATATTGTTTTTCCAGCAATCCCAATGAGGTATCTTGCCTAGATCTCTACAGTGCTTCAAGATCTCGATTGTTGCAGCAGCAGCTATGCCTTGACGTTGATACTCTTCATAGGTCTCTATGCCAATACCACACCAAGCCTTGCTGAAGTACTCTCCTGTACACCAAGCTGCGATGCTATCGTTCTTTATTGCACAATAGCCAAAACCCTTTGATAAAAAGCTTTCTACTGAACCCCACATTTGTGTCAGTTCTTCTATTAAACCTTCATGGTTTTTCAACTTATTGTTATTTACCAATTCTTCATCCAGCTTTTTTATGGTTATCTCTTCGTCTTTGCACTGAATGCTAGGTATATGCTCTAACTCATGTCTATACACACTTCTTGGATATACATCATAATTGAATCCCTGTACGCTTTCAAGCAGAGCTTGTTCCCACTCCTTGTTTTCATACATAATCTTAACGATTCCTCGATCTTGACGTACATCGTCGGTAAGAATATCACTTTTTATAAACTCAACTGCTTTTTTTAATACGTCTTTATCTGCACTGCCACCACAGTTTATACTATATTTCGTATCCCAAACGATAGTGATCTGAGGATGATCCAGCCTATCCACGAATGCCTCCCCCTGGGTGTTCCCGTCTATAACGGATTCAATGACAAAATAGCTAAAAAATGAAGTAAAATGTGCTCTTGTTATCTGTGCGTTATCTTGTAATTTGATCATGCTCATCTAACGGCCTCCTCCTATTTTGGTTATTTATGGTAATCTATCTTCATTATATTTTATATTTTTGATGATGACTATAAGATAGTTTTATTTTAAAAAAAGTTCAGGCATTTCTGCCTGAACAAGTACGTTTAAAATTTACCTGATAAAGTTCAAAGCACTTAAGTCTAATATTATTTCATCTGCTGCAACGTTATTTATAACCCAAAACTGCCCCTCATTATATAAAGACAGCTTCGCTAAATGCTTCCCCTCACTGCCTGCCGAAGTAGCTAGACTAAACTGCATAACCACCTCATATTCTCCCTTTGAAATTCTTTTGCTTTCAATTATTTCAACCTTTTCTACCCATGGACTGGAGAATCCGGTTACCCAAGCAGGGTAGTTCTGATCCAAGTGCTCTTTGTATAGCTTTTTCAGTTCATCGCTCATCACTGCGTACTGCAATGCTCCGTTTCGCTCCTTTACCCCTTTGCCCCAAAGCAGCGCGGCATCATCAGGTGTCAAAGCTCCAAATTCATCTATTGCCCTTTGAAATAATTCCGCTTTTGCATTTGCCATGGCACATTTATCATTGGCACTAGCCGCTTTACTGGCATATCCCCATAATAGGTAGATTAGCAAAGCTGCAACAACAACCACTGCAATAATCCATATGTATCTTTTCACAATAAAACCTCCTCATAAAAAAAATTTCCTATAAAATCATATGATTTTATAGGAAAAATATATTTTGTCTACTTCTTCGCAGCTCTCATTTTCTTCAGCGCCAGCTTTGCTGTTAATTATTACTTTCTGTTTTGATAAATTCTACATTTAAAAGTCTCGTTCTCGTCACCATAGCGGCACGTTCTAAGGTCTTCTTGGAATTATAGTTATAATACCAACAGCCGCATATAGGCGTAAGACCATTTTCATAACACCACTGCTTGAGTTTGATAATTATTGTCTTCCCAATCCCTTTTTGCCTATATTGTTCGTTAACAAACATCCCTATGCTGGTATAACCCTTAAGTATTTTGCTATATTCGACGATCCCAGCCCCCAGCAGCTCATCGGCATTCTTGAAAACAAATATTTCTCTTCTTTCAACCCTAGCTTCTAAGGAATCAAAGAAATCCTCACTGACCTGCAATATAAGCGGTATATCCTCCTTTGTTGCGGTTCTAAGGGTTCCATCCTGATATAGGGCAGCTTCATCAATTGCCGCTCTGCTGTCTTGGAAAAAATAGGCCTGCTTCTTTAGTATGATCTCTTGGTCCAGCACTAGGCTTAAGAACAGTTCATCTCCCGTAAAAACCAAAGCATGCCCTATTTTATATTGCTGCAGTATATCCTTGAAGATAGGCTGCGCATGATTTAGGTACTGATCTTTTAGATAGAACTGCGTCATATAAGCGTCTTTATTAAATGCAAAATAACCTACAGCTGCTGTATCAATATAAATGCTATAGAAGTCCGAAGCAGCTATATGATCCTCCAAATATGAATCAAAAGGAGAAGAAAGTGTCTTTGCATATTGCTCTATCCAGGGTATCATTTGGTCAATTGTACATTGTGTATATGAATAATTCATTTTATACCTCCCACTCAATATTAAAGCTATTATAAAAGTCTTGCTTGTCCGTCCATTGTATCAAATCAATTTCCATACCGTCTGGATCCTTTATATTAATTTGTCTTGGCAAGCTCATATTCACACACTCCCTAAATTCA
This sequence comes from Clostridia bacterium, assembly GCA_029256325.1. Classification (GTDB taxonomy): domain Bacteria; phylum Bacillota; class Clostridia; order Lutisporales; family Lutisporaceae; genus GWB2-37-7. The sequence continues at coordinate 15,985 of JAQSYD010000020.1, read as the reverse complement.
TCTTACCAGTATTATACAATTTGTTCCAGACAGCTACAATGTAAAATAACATTATAATGAAAAAGACCTGGCTCAAAGTAAAACACACTCCAAACCTTAGGTCTTTTTCCTGTTTATATTACTGTTGATTTTGTGAACAATACAGTCTTGATTCCTTCAAAGGATGCGTAAATAACAGGTATTATGATCATAGTCAGCAATGTAGCTGCTATAATTCCTCCGGTTACAGTAATCGCCAGAGGTGAAAACCTTTCTGCGCCAAGTGCCAGCTGCATTGCCAGAGGAAGCATACCCGCTACATCTGACAGAGCTGTCATCATAATTGGCCTGAACCTTGCTTTCACTCCTTCAACAAGGCTCTCTTCGATTGAATATCCTTTTTCCCTAAAGCTTATTGCAAAGTCAATCAGAAGTATGGCATTGTTAACGACAGTACCAGCCAACAATATGAATCCGAGTAATACCGGCATGGATATATACTTACCGGTTAGCCCTAAGGCTGGTGCTATACCTATAACAACCAAGGGTATTGCACTCATAATTGTAATAGGGTGCATAAAGGACTTAAACTGAGGTACCAATATCAAATATACAAATACGATAGCCAATATCAGTGAAAATATCATATCTCTCATAGAATCGCCCAACTCCTCCTGCTCACCGGACATTTCCGCAGTATACCCTTTTGGCAGAGGATAGCTGTCTATGATATTATTAATATCTTTCGTTATATGGCTGAACGCACGGTTATTGGTATAACCCAGGATTCCTATTGTATACTCTAATTTTTCTCTAGTAATCATATTTGCTCTGTTCTCTATCTTCACGGATGCCAAATCCCTTAAGGGCATCTTAATTCCTGTAGGCGTATCTATATTTATATCCAGCAGGTGATCCAAAGAACTTGTAAACCCCTTCTGGTACTTAACGGCAATATCCAAATCCTTCGTTTCATACATATCCATTGTAGAATTTTTTATCCCTTCAACTGCACCGAATATCTGTTGGGAGATGGATGCACTACTCAAGCCCAGCTCTTGAATCCTCGCATGATTCATGTTGATACTGACTTGTCGATTATCCATATGGAAGCTTTTATACAAATTCGTTGTTCCGTTTACCTCAGCTACCTTTTGTTCCATATCCGAGGCGAGCTTATATAGAATTGCTGGGTTCTCCCCGCTGATTCTGATGTTCAGCGGTGCTGAGTTCCCTGATACAACAGTTCCCCCCTGCTCCTTAACAACAAAGTTTTTTATCCCCGGAATTTGTGACACACGGCTTCTTAGTCTTTCCTGGAACTCCCATATGGTTTCTTTCCGCTCATTTCTTGTATTTAAGTTTATTGTAAGTAGCGCTTGATTGCTGCCCATTACACCGAAATCGCCTATCAGATTACTTTCCTTTTCAAATCCAACCTGCGTATCATAATTTATTACATTTACCTCTTTTGAAAGATACTTTTCTATATTGCCTACTGCAGCTTCAGTTTTCGCCAAAGTCGTTCCCGGTTCCATTTCTATGGAAACATATGAAACGCCGCTGTCAAACTTAGGAAGCATCTCTATCCCATTAAGCATCATAAACCTTCCGCTGAGAGCCATGAGAATCAAAGTTACTAAAATGGTTTTCACTTTGTTTCTCAGTGCAATCTTTAAGAGCTTTACATAACCTCTCAATATCATGTCCATGAGCTTATTAAAAGGGATGCTTAAGAAGCTTATCCACCTTTCAGTTCTCTTAAATTTAAACCTGTTCAACAGAACAGTCAGCAAAGGTATTATTGTCAATGCGATGATGATTGAAGCTGAAATCGCATAAATTATGGTCAGTGACAGCGGTTTGAACATTGCACCAACAAAACCCTTAATAAATACCAGAGGAATCAGAACAACCAGAGTAGTAAGAGCGCCTGCCATAGTAGGCATGGCTATTTCTGAGGTTGCATCTATTGTTGCTGTTACAATATCCTTTTTAAAATCGTTGTAGTGCGTCATGATATTTTCAACTACTACGATTGAAGCGTCAACTACGAAGCCTATGCTCAATATGAGCGCCGATAAGGTTACCAAATCAAGCTTCAATCCTGTTAGCTTCATCATGCCTAAAGTCATTAAAAATACAAGGGGCATTGAAATGCTAACAACTAAGGACTGGTTTATGGCTGATATAAAAAGCATGATCAGAAATATTGTCAGAAGGATCGATTGAAGTACGCTGGCTGTCATATTATTGACCATCTGCAAGGTAAAAGTAGAGTCATCTTGTGCTAATTCGAAGTTAATAAAGGGGTATGCCTTTTCCAATTCCTTCATTTCAGCCTTCACACCGCTGACAACATCTATCGTATTGGCATCCGTCCTCTTTGTTATCATTACTGCAATCGCACTTTTACCTTTGTATCTATAAGAGCCTTCCAGATCATCATAAGACAGGCCTATTTTTGCAATATCCTTCAAGTATACATAGTTGCCGTCCTTCAAAGGTATCCTTAATTCCGCTAAGTCCGCTGTATCAGAAAAACCCTCTTCAATCCTTATGAGAATCTCGTTTCCATTGTCAGTCAGCTTCCCTCCGGGCGCTTTTATATTATTCAGGGCAAGGATTTGCGAAACCTGCTCCAACGTAATGTTATATGCCTCCATCCTGTCTTTGTCGATTTCAACCTTAACTTCCGAATTATATCCGCCAAAGACATTTACGGCGGCTACTCCATCAATCATTTGAAAATCATAGCTTATTTTATCATCTATTAACTGCCTTATCTTTTCCATGCTGAGCGATTCACTACTTAAGCTGATTGTTGCAACTGGCTTATCTGAGGTGCTGAATTTTAAAACCTTCGGCTCGTCAATGCTGGAGGGAAGCTTTCCTCTGATTCTGCTGATTGAATTTTGCACTTCTATTGCAGCTTCATCGATGTCTATTCCATAATTGAACTCCAACTGGATTATTGAAAGGTTATCCTGATTTGTAGATTTGACATTGGATATACCCTCAAGCCTCCCGAATTCCTCTTCCATAGGCTCAGATACATCTGTAACTACGTCCTGGGCTGATGCGCCTGGGTATCTTGTCATTACGGTAGCCATAGGTGGATTTGTATCAGGTGCCAGTTGGGCTTTCAAGGTCATTTTTGCATAGGCACCCAGTAATATGATGGCGATTGCAAAGGCAAGAACAAGGTATTTCCTTTTAATTGCAAATTCTCCCATTTTCATTACGGTTCTTCCCCTTCAAATACATATACTTTTGCACCGTCATACAGTTTATCGATATTGCTTATTGCCACTTTATCATTTTCAGCCAGCCCATTGACGATTTGAACTTGATTATTGGATTTTATTCCTGTTTCTACAGGTACTTCACGTACATATTCACCCTCTATTCTATATAAAACTGAACCGCTGGCAAGCTGCTTAAGAGCGCCCTGCGGAACTATAAGAGCATCATGAACTGACCTTTTAATAAATTCTGCTTCAATGCTTGCTCCAATGATAACCAAATGGTCCTTATCCCATCTTTTTATCTCTATCTCAACTTCACCAATTCTTGTCTTAGGGTTTACACTTGGCAGTACTTTGGTGACCTTTGCCGCAGTCTTATCTTTTATGCCTGGTATCTCCAGAAGCACCGGCGTTCCGACTTTTATATCCTTCAAATCTGATTCGCTTATATTTACCTTTATTATTAATTTCGAAACATCATCGATGGTTGCCATAGGTTTTCCCATTACTGCTAAATCTCCGGGATTATAATTGACTTCCCTCACAACTCCGCTCATGGGTGCAGTTACTACTGTATCCTTCAAGCTTACGGCTATTTCATCTCGCTGTGCATATAGCTCCTTCAGCTGCATCTCAACCATACCGGCTTCGTGGCTGACCTTGTCGTAGTCAGCCTTCGAAATTGCGTTGCTCTCAAATAGAATTCTATATTTTTCCCCTTGGTCTCTTAGATATATCAGATTAAATTCAATGGTATCAATTTTGGCTTGAAGTGTATTCCGTTTTGCAATTATATTTTCGTCTTCCAGCTTCGCCACTGTCTGCCCTTTTTTCACATACTCGCCTTCTTCAATGTATATCTCCAATATTTCGCCGGGAATTCCGGCTGCTGCCTGCATTGTATCCTTGGGCTGCAATGTGCCCATATAGGATATTTTTTCCACAAGCTTTGCTTTGAGCACTGATGTAACCTCAATTGGCACGCCCAGATCCTGCTTTATTGTGTCACTGCTGATATTTACATCATTTATAAATTTTACGGGCAGTTTTCTGTAAGCAAAAAAACCTGTCACCAGTATAAAAGCAAATACCAATATCTTTATTCCAATGCGCTTCTTCATCAATCATATAACCTCACCTTCTCTATTCAATCAACTGTCAAAGCCTGCTCCACTCCCTCTGACTATTAATTTGACCGTGGTTATATTATAATAATAGATAACGTAAGAATCGGTAATATATGTTACCAACAGATGATTGGAGGCACTCTTCATGGAGCTTGCAGCATATATCAATACATTAAACAAAGTACCTGTATTTAAAAGCTTTACCAATGAAACCCTGCTAAGCTTCTTCAGAACTCTGCAATATCAATTAGTACGATATGGAAAAGGCAGTATTGTCTTTCTTGAAAATGATAAATGCGAAGCTTTAAGCATTGTAATTGATGGAATCATACAAATTCAGAAGATCGATTCCTTCGGAAAACTGCTTACCATAGCGGAATTCCAAAGTGGTGAAACCTTGGGAGAGACCCTTCTGTTCGGCTCCGGAAATCATTACCCCATGACAGCAGTAGCAAGAACAAATGCCATTATTCTAAAAATGCCAAAGGCTGCAGTACTGCAGCTTTGTCTACAGGACACCATATTTTTGACAGAGTTCTTAAAGCTTCTATCAGATAAAACTTTGACGCTTAGCGGAAGATTGAAACAGATTACGCTGAAGACCATTCGCCAGAAAATATGCGAGTCCATTTATGATGAATACATGAATCAAAATCAGCTTGCTATCCATCTGCAAATGAACAGAAAAGAATGGGCAGAAAGACTTGGCGTCCAAAGACCTTCTCTCTCAAGAGAATTAATCAAGATGAAAGAAGAAGGCATAATCAACTATGAACGTTGCAACATTTATATTAAAGACATCGCTTTAATACAAAAATTTCTTTAAAAAGATAAAAAAGCCGGGCATAAAGCCCGGCATATTATATGTTCATTTTTCTTTTAAAAACTGCAACCACTTCTCTAGAGCTTCCTTGAGATTGACTTGTATCAAAACAAGAAACAAGCTCCCAGCCTTCTGAACCCAACCTATTCAGCTCATTTTCGAAACTGTCTGTATCCAATTTCCCTCCGAAAAAACCTGTTGTTTGTAACTTTATAGTCGTATATTCCCATCTTTCCATATTACCATTCTCCTTATTCTAAAATTGAAGCGTATGCAATGCCGTAAAATAATCCATGGTGTAAGTACTAAACTGTCCTTTTACATATTGCAGTCTGCCATTGACATTTTTTGATGCCACAAAGGTTCCATCTTTTAATACTTCTATAGCCACTAATTGTCCGGATTTTACAGCATTCTCTTCATATAAGGGTTGAATTAAAAAAGCTCGATCATTATCATTTATATTATTCATATCATACTTAGTTGCTTTTTCAAGCGTAACCCTTTGAATTTCCATAACCAAAGTTTTTGCCACTACCTCATCATCAATTTTCTTCTCACCGATTATAATACCTCGAGGCATTGCGATTCCCTCTTTGAATTCTGTATCTTCTCTATTCATGACCACATAGTAAAAGCTTAAGCTTGCTGCTATTAAAATGAATATGATTACAGCGATTAACTGCTTATATTTTTTCATACGTCCCTGTCTCCTATCTATTTTCCTTTATATATTCCTGCTCTAATATTGACATAATATAATGGGATACATACTTATTATCCAGCAATATGCATTCTCTGATATAACCTTCCTCAATAAAGCCTAAAGCTTTATATAAACTTCTAGCCTTATCATTATATTCTCTCACATCCAGCCATAATCGGTGTGCCTTAAGCTCTTCAAATGCCAGCCTTTTAAAGAGCTGTATTGCTGCTCTTCCTAAGCCCCTACCCTTTTCTACAATTACAATGCGTCTGAGCTCTATGGCTTTGTTTGCATCCTTAAGACCTGCTGTTATAGCATAGCCAACCCTTTTACCATCCGCTTCAATGATAGCATGAAGTATATCTTCATCATGAAAAGCTGTCCTATGCTGATCCATGGACCATTGCATCACATGAGGTGCGTTTTCTTCTGCATTCTCTGCTGCTATTACAAAATCCAAATCACCTTCAGTTGTTTTTCTAATTGAAACATGATTCATATCATATCTAAAATCCATACAAGAACCTCCATTAAGCTTTGTATCTTTTGTTCTCATGCAAAAGTGCAATAAAATAAATAAATATTAACACGATACTGAATGTTGTAAAAGCTTCAAAATAACTAAAAAATAATTCTAGACTCCATCTGTCTCCACCAATAATCAGTTTAGCCAATCTGCCGGTCAGAGCTATTCCATCTTGATTTCCCGTAAAGGCATACAAGAAATGCAGTATTATTTGTCATATCGCTCCTCCTAATACTTAAGTATCAAATATCATTTTACCACATTATTACATACATAAAAAGTGTAAGGATTGATTGCATTAATAGCAACCAATCCTTACACTTCCTGTGCTATTTTTTATACTTGTTATAAAACACTACCTCTTCTTTGCCCTTTTTCACCTTTGGAAAAGGCTCTGTTTCAGGATATCCAAAGGCTATTATTTCAGATGGAATACATAGCTTTGGCAAGTCTAAAAGCTTAGCTACCTTATCAACATTGAAGTAGGATATCCAAGTAGAATATATGCCGTACTCCATGGCCTGCAGTACCATATGCGTACCTGGTATCTTAGTTTGGTGCTCTTCTGAGTTCAGTGCAGCATATAAATATGGATCCATATTGGTAATTTCTTCACTGTATTGGGGAAATCTTCTCTTTTGTATCTCCCTGCCGCCCCTTTCATCCTCAACGATCGTTGTACATAATACGATCAATAAGGGAGAGGTCTTTATCCAATTCTGTTTATAAGCTGAATCAGCCATTTGTTCTATCAAGCTTTTATCCGTAATCACACCAAATTTCCATGCTTGTTCATTGCCGCCCGATGGCGACAGTCTTCCCGCTTCCAGAATAACGTTGATGATATCCGGTGAAATCTCTTTTACTGCAAAGCTCCTGACACTGCAACGTCTCTTTATAATATCAATCAGCATAGTCTTACTCCTTTGTCTCTAGCAATATTTCTTTAAAGTAATAGAATCCCTAAGATATATGGTATTAAGACCGCTAAGCCTCCTAAATTACGTAATGCATTGGAGGACCTGCTGTCCCATGTAAACAAATAGGCTGCAAGAGCATACGCAATGCTTCCTCCTAATATCAATATATACAGACTGCCCTGCAGACTAAATAATGCCTGCTGTCCTGAATATACAGCATTTAATGCATTTGTAGCATAAGTGGTAGGCAGCAGCATAGAAGCCTTTTGTACAGCTTTAGAAAGCACGCTGGAGGGCATCATAACTCCACCTAGCATCATAGATGGCAGAAACACAAGCTGTGCCAACAATACCGTTAATCTGCCGTTAGGAGAACATACTGCAATGAGAGCGCCAAGCCCCGTAAATGCGAAAAGCACAACAGCATATACGCCAAAGAAGCTTAAGATATTCTGCGGAAGTGCGGCACCGAAAAGAGCCGATGATGAAACTAGAATAATAAAAGATACCACTGTTATATGTATCATCGTCGTGATCACAGGTATTATAAATACCGACTTCAAAGGTACTCCATAAATTTTATAGCTTCTGTATATGCCCTTCTCCTTATTTAACACCATGGGATTCGGCATACCCAACAACGAGCTGACAATGATTGTAAATACAATCATGCCAGGCACCATTCCTTTTGAAAAATCAGCATATACACTGGGCATAATGGCAGCCATCATAAAATAAAAGATCAGTGGAAACAGATAATACATCAGCAATAATGTTTTATCTCTCAAAACACTTTTAAATTCAAAGTTTAGATGATTCATGATTGCTTTCATTGTAATCCTCCGCTTCTTGTAATATTTATAAAGCGGTCTTCTAAAGACGGCCTCTCTACTCTTAAATCCAACAGCTTATCCTCATTAGATTTTATATGACTCAATATTTGACTAACTGCACCTTCAATATCTTCGGTATCAAATATTCCATAGCCTTCTGTATCCTTTGTTATCGGCATTTCTCCAAACTGCATATCAAATAAAGAATTCTTTTGCGTTTTTACATGAATTCTTACCTTGCTATCCCCCGAGGTTATGATTTCATTTGGCGTACCTGCTGCAACTATTTTGCCTTTTACCAGAATAGCCACTCTGTCAGCCAAATCTTCAACCTCACTCATATCATGAGAAGCAAGAAGTATGGCGGTTCCCTTAGCTCTCTCTTCTCGCATTATTTGATGCAGCTCTACTCTGGTGTTTACATCCAAGCCTGCAGTTGGCTCATCCAAAATCAAAAGCTTGGGGTGATGGGCTAAAGATATTGCTAAAATAAGCTTTCTCTGCTGCCCCGTTGAAAGCTTGCAGAACTCTGTCTTATATTTTGACTTCAGATCAAACCGTTCTAGCAAATCATATCTGGTTTCAGTGCCTAGGTATAAGCAAAACATATTCATGGCTTCCTCTACAGTAATGATGTCAGGAAGTGCTGATGCTTGCAATTGAACGCCCAACACCTTTCTCATTTTCTGAAAGTCCTTCTCAGGACATAATCCTGATACAAGCAGCTTTCCTTCGCTGGCCTTTCTGATTCCCTCTAAGCATTCCAGTGTAGTCGTCTTACCCGCTCCGTTAGGTCCCAGCAATGCAAATATTTCACCAGGGAAAATCTCAAAACTGATACTGTCTACAACCCTACTGCTGCCATAAACTTTTGTAAAACCTGCAACCTGCACGATAGGCTCCATGATGGTCCCCCCATTTTTCATTTTTACTTTAGCAAATACAGTTGCTAAAAAAAATAGTTTTAGAATACCTCTTTATATATATGTCACCCTTCCACGGCTATTATAGATTATGTTAATTACTCCCTGATAAACGTCTATTTCTATTGCATATTATACTGTTCACAAAAATTTTACCTTAATTACGATATATTTCTATAAGGAAGTCCTACTCTATAATTAATTATAGAATAGGACTTTTTGATAGCTGCTTTTCAAAGCTCACAATAAAGACACCCTTTGCAACTTCACGCTCATGCATTTTTATAAATCCCAAGGCGGTATAAAGCGTAACTGCAGGGCTATTTTTGAGACCAGTGAAAACGAGAATCTTATTTATACCTTCTGTTTGTTCCACAAGCCTTATAAGCTGCGTAGCTATTCCTCTTTTGAAAAAATCAGGGTGTACTGCAACCTTGCAAATATCCAAAACATCTGCTTCTATGCTATAGGATATAATCCCTGCCAAATCCTGTTCAACGAAATAGCCATAATATGTTTCTTCACTGTTTATGATATCCTCAGGGTTTTCCAACAATGGCGGAATCTGTATAAAGCCAATGATTTCTGCCTCCACCTGATAGGACGCTTTTTGCAATTTTATGATTTGTTCAGCAACCTCAATATTTTTATTATCTAGCAACTTAATTAAATTCAAGACATCACCTCTTACTTACATTCTTTCTGTAATATAAAAACTCAAGGACTGCACCCGTAGCGATACCAATCCCATAGCATATTATATCACTCCATAGGAATCCATAGCCTAACAGCAAGCCTCCCAGTTTATTGCTTCTAATGGCATCTATCCAAGGTGCATGATACAGCTGGGTAAATTCAATTAAAGCGGAGAACGCAAAAGCGATCAAGGCAGTATGAAGTACCTTTTGCTTTGTCTGTAAAAATCCTACCATGAGATAAACCATCAGTCCCCAGAGCACATCTCCGGAATATGCAGCCAGCCAGCCTGGCATCTGCTTCCCATAGCTTCTCGAGGCTAATCCCAACAGGATGACTGTTATGATATAAAATGCCTGACTGACTCTTTTCCTATCACTCATTTAAGTCCCCTCTTTTATTTTGTCTACAAAGTTTTTAACCTCCCGACGGTTTTTGAGTATTACGATCTTTCTGCCTTCTGCATATTTGTGCAGCATAGCAAGCAGCTTTTTCCTATTCCTGCGTCGGTAAGTCAATACCCAATAAAAAAACGCCCAGTCTATCTTTTCATTACAGCCCTCTGTAATATCAGGTCTTTTTTTCCCCGAATACATCATCCATCTCTTAAATATCCCACAAAGACAAACTATTGTAGAAAAATCGAGATAAATAATGGCATCTGCAGCTTCCATCCTCAACTCCATTGTTCCGCTGTAATTGCCATCAATTATCCAGCTGTCCCCAGGTATAATAGCTTTTATCTTGTCCGCCAGTGCTTCTCTGCTAATAGAAACCCATCCCGGCTGCCAGAAAATCTTATCTAAATGAACTATATCTATGCCGGTAATATCACCTAGCTTACGAGCTAATGTAGATTTCCCCGCTCCTCCCGAACCAATGATCAATATTTTTTTCAATATAGTTCTACCTCCACTAATAGCGCCTAATTAATAGTATGGTATCGCTGATAGCTTCCTTTATTGTTTTATATTGATCTTTCGGCAGTCTATAGTACAGGCTGTTTAAATAATTCCTAATGTTTGTATTAAGATACAGCTGATTTGGAAAAGCAATATTCTTATCAAAATCTGAGAAGCTTTTAATCCATTCCGAGATCTCTTCTTCCGTCAACAGATTTCTGGTAATAAGGCTATTTGTGGCATAGGCCATTCTTTCATCTTCATAGCAAATATAAGCATAACTGTCTACACTTATTTTATTCTTTATTGCCTTTAATATCTCCAATAATTCCACAATTCCAAACTCTTTGCACAGGGCTAATTCATCCAAGGTATCAGAGGAATGAGCCGTAGTATGAGCCCAGCCCCCTTCAACTACATAACCTCTCAAATCTTTCTCTTCTTGCATGTATTGGATGACCTTATTCTTTACATCCTTAAGTTCCTCATTGCTAAGAAAGCCGGCTTCTCTATGCACATAAACGATACTCGCTACAATCAAAATAGAAAACGCTCTCATAAATACTGAATCCTTGTCCTTCTCCCCTATTCCATAAAACAAATGCTTCTCGTCAAGGATGATTTTCAACAGCTGTTTTAATTGTTCGCCACTAAATATCCCATGCGTTATCCACCTGCCTAAAGTACTATATATCAGGTCATCGCGAAGCTCTGCATCGGTGTCTCCCAAATATTCCGTCATAGCTAATGCCATTTCAAAGGGATTCCCCCCCTCAGGCACCTTAAAATCATTGTTCTTTATACTTTTTAGTTCCTCGATTAATTCCAGTCTGTTCATTTTCATAAATATTCCTCCTAATTTTTAATCACATTATTGTACAACCTCCATAGTATGTAGTGGGCTCAGGAAAGGAGGTGATTTTATATGGACTATGAAAACAACTATGAAAACAACTATGAGAGTAACAATGTAGAAAGTCAACAAGAAAATGGCTGTCCGGAGGGCTGCTGTACAGGTTCCGAAATACTTTGTATTTCTATCCCCTGTCCAATAAGCATCGTTCTACTTGGACTTCAACTTCAACTTGAACTGCCTTGTGTAAGATTAACATCTCAACAAAGTCTTACCTCAGAACAAATATCCAGACTACTTCAAGTTATAACGAATCTGCTAGGAAGCTTAGGAAGTATTTTATAGGCAGATAACGGACAAGCCCCATAACTTTTCTGCTAGCAGCCATAACCTTTGGTTTGGCTGTTAGCTCCACAAATTATAAACTGAACCAAGTTATCTACACGAAACCATCTTCCCATATTTTACCTAGGTTTATTATTACATAAAAATTCTCCCTCATCTATATAAAAATCATTTTAAAATAAACTCACAAAAGCACACCTGCTTGCAAGTGTGCTTTTATACTATTCTTTTTCAATTTTAATGAGCTCATCTATCCAATCATAGCACCCTTGCAGCTCTTCATCACTTATTAAGTCCGACATATGCTCAAACATAAACTTTGCATGCTTGTTCTCTTGACCGATGATTCTCATATACGCTTCTATCGGAGGCCATCCCTCTTCAGGCTTTAAACTGGGTAAAGCAGGATAGTGATGTTTTTCCAAGTATCCATTTACCTTTGTATTACATACATGTACTACCTCTGCATATTTGGCAAATTTCTTTATGACGCCTATGGCATCAAAGTTTTTGTCAATTCTATCCTGAAAGTTAAGTCTTCCGGTATCTAAACAAAGCTTGACGCTTTGATACTTCTCCAATAATTCTTCAAGCATATTGGTCTCATAAACATATTTATTTAATGCATCCAGTTCCAATACAGGGATAAAATTGTATTGGAGCGCTTTATCTGACAGCCATTTAAACAAGTACTCGCTCTTTTCCTTTAGCTCTTTAAAGGTAAAATCTGATTCAGAAACATATTCGCTGCTGTCTGCAAATCGCCAAGGACTCCAATCAACCCTATCATCCAATATCACCGGCTTTGGGTAGTGAAACAAAACATATTTTGGCTTTACTTTTTGAAGGTATTCAAGCTCATCTTCCATAATCTTGTGTGATTCAGCTCTCACCACATCATCCTTTGATAGAAATTGTGGATCTCTATATTTAGAAATCCATTTTCTTAAAGGAAAGTGAATCCCTATATTAAAATTGTCCCTCTGCGAAATAGCGATTAATTTATCTATTTCACTTTCATTCTCAAAGACCAAAGCCTCAATACCGTAAAAGTCTTTACGAAAATCTCTCACATATTTAGCATCATCAAAGTACCCAGGTTGTCCAATCATAAAGCTCTTCAATTGCACACCTTCCTGTCTTTAGTATTTTATAATATTTCACCAAATCACTTTTCATCGGCAATACTTTTAAAGACTTCCTTCACATGCTCCTTTTCATCCAGAACATGCTGACTGCCCATCATAACAAACACCCTATCATACTGCTTCAGATTTTCTCGTATCACAGCTTTTAAATTTTCATTTCTGAGTACGTATATTTCTTGGTATATCTCATTTATATCGGTTCCTTTATTATAAACAATTGAATATGCATCCACTTGAGTCCAATTGTTTTTATTCAATTCTTCTTTTAGATATGGATTTAGCAGCTTTTGAATAAATACAAAGTTACACTCTTCTTCTTTGACTGGAAAACCACTTTTTGACAGACCTGCTATATATTCCTCCAACACTTCGGGAAAGCTCATCGGAAGATTTCCCTGCTGCTTTTGATATTGATTAAGCTGTCTCAAAACATACATAGCCAGCACTTTTTCTCTGTCATACTTTCTAAGCAGATATTCATATTGCTCCGCCATTGAGGGCTCTACACTGCCCAACTTGACATTATTCTTCTGGGCCAGATATGATATATAGGCCATTTCACCTTTTTGAATTGCGTTATCTGCATCTATATAGTTTTTAGTGTCATAATACCCTTCCACTAATACAATTTGAGGATTTAATTTATAAAACCACTTCCCAATATCCTTGAATATAGGATCATTCTTATCATTACAATGTCTAGAGCCGTAGAATACCATATGCTTATCGCTCTTATTTAGTTCTATTATGGTTACACCTCGAATTTTAGCTTGATTAAAGCCAGTGTAGTATCGTATTACCCAAAATATTGTAATGAAAAGCAATATCCCTATTAATAGGCTCCTATATTTCATTCCCTCACCACCAAATGTTTGAGATCTTCCAATACACCCTTTACGTCACTTCTATTTTCTAAATCTAATAAAAAACGTTTCTCCTTCTTCCTGCTTTTCTATTACATGAAGACCGGCGCTCTCACCAAGCTGAATATAAAGATCAATATCCTGTCCTTTACCGGTCCATCTAGTACCATAGCCTGTCTCGATTCGCTTTTGCTCTAATTGAATTACCAGAGAAACAACGTAGATATCCTTTTGAGCATTCTGACAGGGAGGTATTTTTGCATCCCACATTAGGAGTTCTCCGTCAGGCTTCAAAACTCTGTATATTTCTTGAAACACTTTTTGCTTGTCAGCACTGCTTATATACATCATAGTAAAAAAGCAGGTGACTGTATTAAATGCATCATCCAAAAACTTCAGTTCTCTGGCATCCATAACAATCTTCAAGCTTTTAGTATCAGGCGACTCTTCCAATTCCGTCTTCAACGGATCGATTGCAATTACCTTATCACCAAGCAGCTGTCCGATAACCCCTTCGCCCCCGCCGCCGATATCTAGCACCCAGCTCTCACAATCAAAACTATCCAGTTGAACTGTTTGTCTCTCTGTAAAATATAGCCTTTCGCTGTCAACTTTACTACCCATCATGATGCCCCCTTAAATATTTATAGTCAAGAAGCATGTAGAATTAAGAGTACCTCTACTACAAATAAAAATCTTCTAAGCAAAGTATGCAAGCAGTGCAAATATCAAAACTACAGGAAGTCTTGCCAAGCCTACCTTTATCCATGCTTGATCTCCTGAAATGTCTGAAACCGTTTTTCTTCCCTTTTGGTTAAACACAACCAATGCCGCCTTCAAACCCCACCCAATAGGGATTACTGCCATCATGAACCAACCTGCCACAGTCTTAACATCTGCGCCAATAAAACGAACCAAGGCTGTCAGATAAAATAGCAATATCAACGCAGACAATAGTATAAACCACCAAGGTCTTTTCTCACCAGCGTAGGCAGAACGCTCTATTTTTTGCCACCTTGCACCCATTATTATCATCGCCAAGCTTGTGAATAAGGCTGCCAATGCAATTGTATAACCAAATGCCTTAACAAGAATCATATGATCAACCTCCCAATACATCTTATAGTATACTTATTAGCTTTACACTGAGATATTCCATATTTTTATTTTATAAGTTCCCCCTGATTATGCCAAATATCTCTCCATCAGAATTTCTTTTCCGAATACTTCGGACTCGATTTCTTCTACTGCATCATATCCAAGCTTTTCATATCGCTTTTGAACAGGTGCCGCAGCTACCAGCTTTACCAGCCTTAAACCATTGTTATCCGCTATTTCCTCCAAGAGACCTATTAGCATTTTATCGATTCCTTTGCTATAGTACTCACCATCAACAAAAATGTTGGATATGGTATCAAAGTCAATACTAGCAGTCCCGGCAATTACCCCCTCCTCAACCGCTACATACATTTTCCTTTTGTTTGACATAGACAACACAAATTTAGGTGTGAATTGATCAATTGCACGCTTAGCAACCTCTTCCGAGTAATCCTCCCTATTTGCATTCATAAAATTACTTCTTATGATTTTAGATACAGCTTCTGCATCCTCAGTTCTAAATTTTCTCATCGTTACATTTCTTAAATCCATTTTATCCTCCAATTAATTAAACCTTTTTAGTTATATTATTAAAAATATTTCTTGATTCATACTTTGTATTCTTCCATTCCCTTATTTTACTATATTCTTCCATGCATGACAATGCAAATAAAAAGCTGCATTCCCTATGAATACAGCTTAAAACATTACTTGAGGAATCTTTTAAGAAGCTTTAATTTTTCCTGACTATAGGGTGGGTAGAGAAACTTCAAGTTAATATGAGTGGGCTTTACTAAAACACTTTTTTCATGGGTGAAGGTGTCAAAGCTTTTCTTTCCATGATAGGAGCCAATACCAGAACTCCCTACCCCTCCAAAAGGCAAATGAGGTGATGCAAGATGAGAGATTGTATCGTTTACACAGCCACCTCCAAAGGTCGTATTCTCAATAATTCTTTGCCATATAGCCCTGTCCTCCGCAAATACATACAAGGC
>JAQSYD010000155.1 GCA_029256325.1 Clostridia bacterium | reverse complement strand
CATCAACTCGGTATTGATTTACACGCCAAAGGGTGAGATGTTCTCTGCAATTCCAAAGATAAAAGGGTTGGCAGAATTTGAGGACTCCAATATCAAGGCAGTGATATTCAATCATGTAGCAGAAAAGCAGTATAAAATGCTCCGAGAAGCCTTGGAAGAACATACAGATTTAAAGGCACTAGGCTACATACCTAAGATAGAAGAAGCTGCATTTGAAAGCAGACACCTTGGCTTAGTTCAAAGTGGTGAAATAGTTGATATAGAGGACAAAATTGACGCAATAGCGGAAGTAGTGCTTAAAAATATCGATATGGATGGGCTTATTAAGCTGATGAAAAATATTGAGTTACCGGAAGCACCAAAAGTGAGCAGACGTAACCTTAAGGCAGCTATCGCTATGGATCATGCTTTTTCCTTCTATTATACGGAAAATATCAGACTCTTAGAAATGGCTTGTGAAGTAGTGTATTTCTCACCCATAAAGGATAAGGAAATCCCAAGCTGTGATTTATTGGTTTTAGGAGGCGGTTATCCTGAGGTATTTGCAAAGGAATTGGCACATAACAAAAGCATGCTGAATTCCATAAAGGCTTATTCCCAAAATGGCGGATATATATATTCTGAATGCGGCGGTTTTATGTACCTCAATGAGATGATTAGCGCACAGCCAATGGTTGGGGTATTTAAGGGTAGCAGCGAGATGACCAAAGGACTTCAACGCTTTGGATACATTGATTTGGAGCTGGAAGTGGACTGCTTTCTGGGCAACAGAGGGGACAAGATTACTGCCCATGAATTTCATAAATCTGCAACGCACACAGAGGATAAAGCCATATTTACAATAAACAAGACGATGGGTGATGCAAGCTGGGCATGCGGATATTTATATAAGAATACCTATGGGGGCTATCCCCATATTAATTTTTTAGGAAATATGAATGTATTGAATCACATTTTGGATTGTATTGAAAGGAGTAGAGGAATATGAAGGGTACACTGGTAATTGGACATGGCAGCAGATCAAAGGATGCGAGGGAAGCTTTTTATCAAATCGTAGAACAGCTAAAAACAGATAGGAATGAGGAGGTAGAGGGATGCTTTATGGAAATATCTGAGCCTTATATCCCTGAGACAATAGAAAGAATGTATAAAAAGGGCGTAAGGGAACTTACAGTTCTTCCTTATTTCTTATTCAATGGCATACACATCAAGGAGGATATTCCTGAAATCTTAAGCACAACGAAGGTGCAGTACACGGACTTAACAATTCATATGGCGCAGCCCATCGGCTATCATGAAGCCTTGGTCGAAATATTAAAAGAAAGATTAGTTGGAGAACTGTTATGTATATAAAAGACCCCATGGCAATTGAAACAAAAAGTATGAAGCTGATTAGCGAAGGCATGACACCTCATAGCTTTTCTGAGCAAGAGCTGAACGTAGTCAAGAGGACAATACATACAACGGGTGACTATGACTATCAAAACATTGTTTGTATCAGCAATCATGCGATAGAAGCGGGCATAGAAGCAATTCAAGCAGGTTGTAGAATCGTGACGGATACAAGGATGGCTTTCTCTGGTATTAACAAGAGAAGTCTTGAAAAAGCAGACTGTAAAATTGACTGCTATATAAGCCATGAGGATATTTTTAGGCTTGCTCAGGAAAAACAAATCACAAGGTCCATGGCTGCAATGGACTATGCTGCAAAGGAAGGCGTTGACATATTTGTCATAGGCAATGCACCTACAGCCCTATTTAGAATAGGTGAGCTAATCAAGGAAGGCAAGGTTGCGCCTAAGCTTGTTGTTGGAGTGCCTGTAGGTTTTGTGGGGGCTGCTGAGTCAAAAGAATATATAAGAGCTTTTGATATTCCATCCATTACAACGGTTGGAACCAAAGGCGGCAGCAATGTAGCGGCTGCGATATTAAATGCGATCATCTATATGGCGGTGGGCAGAGATGCATGACCTTTATATCATTAAGGATGGCAAGAAATTAAGATGCGGTTATACTACCGGAAGCTGTGCAGCAGCAGCGGCAAAGGCTGCTGCAACTATGCTCATAACGGGCAAAATAATTGACCATATTGAGATTGATACTCCTGCCGGTATTCAGCTTAAGCTTGAGGTATACAAGGCAAGCATAACAGAGGAATATGCCAGCTGTTGTGTTGTAAAGGATGCCGGTGATGACCCTGATGTTACAGATCATATGGAAATATACGCCCATGTCAGCAAACGTGAAGATGGAGCAATAAAAATCAGCGGCGGCGAAGGCATCGGTGTTATAACGAGAAAAGGCTTCTGGGGAGAGGCGGGTGAAGCCGCCATAAATCCTGTTCCTCGAAAAATGATAATGAATGAAGTAAGCAAGGCTGCACCCTGCGGCTTTGATGTAAAAATTGCTGCTCCAGCTGGTGTTGAAATAGCAAAACGTACCTTTAATGCCAATATTGGTATAGAAGGCGGTATTTCTATTATAGGTACCTCAGGAATTGTGGAGCCCATGTCTGATGATGCGCTGAAGAAAACAATTTATCTTGAGATAGATGCTGCATTGGAAAGTGGAGCAAAGGAACTGGTTTTGTTTCCCGGCAACTACGGTGAGAATGTGGCAAAAGGTTTAGCGTTGAAGGGTGCAAAGATAAAGGTATCCAACTTTATCGGAGATGCACTGATGTATATCAATGAAAAGGGCTTGAACAATATCAGCTTGGTAGGCCATGTCGGCAAGCTATGCAAGCTATCTATCGGAGCCTTCAATACGCACAGCAAGCTTTGCGATGTACGAATAGAAGCCTTTGTATATTATCTTGCCTTAGCGGCAGCACCCGCTGAGCTTATCAGCAGCGTAAATGCTTGTGTGACCTCTGAGGAAGCTGTAAAGCTATTGCAGGAGAATGGTTATCAAGAACTGTTTGATGAAATGGCAAGTGGTTGTGAGAATAGAATCAGAAGATATTTGAAAAACGATTCCTTGAACATAAAGGTAATAATGTATTCTATGGATTACGGAATTTTGGGAGGAAAGCATGATTAGACTTGTGGGTATGGGACCCGGAAGCATAAGATATATAACCATAGAAGCAGTAGAGGCGATAAAGGACACAGATCTGGTTATAGCCTTTGGCAGAATAGCAAAGGCAGCGAAGCAAATAAGAGCTGAAGTACAGACAATAGACAGGGTAGATGAAATTATAGACATGCTGGATTCTGATAGAGATATTGCTATTCTGGCTTCAGGAGACCCCTGCTTCTTCGGTATACTGGATTTTCTTCAAAGAAAAGGGATCGTTATAGACCAAGTGCTGCCCGGTGTTTCATCCATGCAATATATGATGGCAAAGCTTAAGAAAAGCTGGCAGGATGCAGCATTGGTAAGCTTCCATGGGAGAGAATGCAGCATAGAGGATATCAAAAAATCCAAGACATCAATCGTGCTTACAGACAGCAAATACACGCCTAATTATATCTCCTGCTTTTTAAGCAGTATGGGCGTCAAAGGCAAGATATATGTTGGATTTAACTTGTCCTATGAGGATGAATTCATCGTTGAAAAGGAAATAGGTGCAGGTATTGATGAGATCAGTACACTGGCAGTGGTGGTGATAGAAAATGAAGTGGATTAAGGATGAAGATTTTATTAGAGGCAGCCTACCAATGACTAAATTTGATGCTAGAGTGCTGATAATGGCAGTGCTTGAGCTTGAGCAAGGGGATGTATTTTTGGATGTTGGAGCCGGAACAGGTTCAATTTCTATTCAAGCTGCTTTGCTGGGTGCAGAAGTGTATACCATTGAGAAGGAACAAGAGGGTGTTGCACTTATAAATCAGAACGCAGACAAGTTCGGCGTAAAAGTAAAAACCATACATGGCACTGCTCCCGCTGATATGCAAAGCATCACTAGCTTTAATAAGTGCTTTGTCGGTGGAAGCGCAGGCAAGCTTGAACAGATCATGGATGCAGTGGATGAAAAGCTTGAAGCAGGCGGAACCTTGGCAGCAAGCTTTATAGTACCCGATAACATGGTTGATTTCAAAAGAAAGCTGAAGGAGTTAAAGTATAAAGAAATTGAAGCTAGGCTTATACAGTCATCTATAATGGATAACCTTGGACTGCTCAAAGCTAATAATCCAATATTTATTATCAAGGGGAAAAAACAATGAAGAAATTAGTTGGAATAGGCATCGGACCTGGAGATATGGAGTTAATTACTTTAAAAGCATACAAGCTCATAAAAAGCTGTGAAACTGTTTTCATACCGGAAAGCAAGGGCGAAAGCCTTGCAGGTAAGATCGCCAATGAATATATAAAAGACAAGAAAATTATAGAACTAAGCTTTCCAATGGGCGCTAAAAATAAAGAGCGCTATGTAGAGGCAGCCCAAATAATAAATCAAACCTTGAAGGATAATGAAACGGGTGTGTTCCTGACCCTTGGAGACCCAATGACTTATAGCACCTATGCATATTTGATGAAGGAGCTAATTGATATCCATGTACAAACAGAGACCATACCGGGAATCACATCCTACAATGCAGCAGCTGCTTTATTAGGTATTCCCATT
This sequence comes from Clostridia bacterium, assembly GCA_029256325.1. Taxonomy (GTDB): domain Bacteria; phylum Bacillota; class Clostridia; order Lutisporales; family Lutisporaceae; genus GWB2-37-7. Next base: position 961 of record JAQSYD010000155.1, on the reverse strand, counting down.
ACCTTGAAGGATGAAAGCTTTTATCTGGCTGACGGCAATATTGATGAGAAACTTTTGAACAGCGTAGCTTCTGTTTGTATTTTAAAGGTATGCAAAAACAAGGAAGAGATCATAGATAAGCTGGAACGTAACGGCTTTGCTTATACATATGTAAAACGCTGCACGCAGGAAGATCAAGCAGTGCTTTATAAAAAAGAAGAAATGCTGGCAGATAAGGATTATATGTCCTTAATATTTGCAAGGAGGGCTTAAGATGATTTACTTTATAGGTGCTGGTCCCGGAGATGTTGATTTAATAACAGTTAAAGGCAGGAGAATACTTGAAGGAGCAGATATTGTTATCTATGCAGGGTCTCTTGTTTGGGAAGCGCATTTGAAGTTCTGTAAGAAGGAATGTGAGTTTTATAATAGTGCATCCATGACCTTAGAAGAGGTGATTGATGTGATGCAGAAGGCAGAAAAGCTTGGAAAGACAACCGTTAGATTGCATACTGGGGATCCAAGCATATATGGCGCCATAAGAGAACAAATGGACTTGCTCAATGTGCAAGATATAGCCTATGAGGTAATACCGGGGGTAAGCTCTTTCACTGCAAGCTGTGCGGCTATCAAGCGAGAATTTACCCTTCCCAATGTAAGCCAAACAGTGATTATTACCAGAATGGAAGGGAAGACACCGGTGCCCATACATGAGGATTTGGAGCTGCTGGCAGCACATAAATGCTCCATGGCTATTTTCTTGTCTGTTCAAGATATAGATAAGGTGGTTGAAAAGCTTGTGAAGGGCTATCAGAGAGCAGATGTTCCTGTAGCCGTAGTATACAAGGCAACTTGGCCGGAGCAAAAGATTGTAGTTGGGACCCTGGCAGATATTGCAGAAAAAGTGAAGCAGGAAAATATAAAGAATTTCTCTCAGATTTTAGTGGGTGACTTTATTGAGGGAGCCTATGAAAGATCCTTG
>JAQSYD010000154.1 GCA_029256325.1 Clostridia bacterium | reverse complement strand
TCAATATGTTTCTATGGATTTAATTGGCTACAGAACAGGCAGCCTAAATGAAGTGTTAGTAAAGTAAGTGAATTGAAAAAAACTATTCGAGTATCTTTAATAGGAGTGATTTTACCTGGCTTGATAATATATTTTTGTATTTAAGAGAATGGTCAAGATCAAACTGAAATATGTTATAATAAGCATATTGTTAATCGAGGAATTGTTTTATCTTGAGCATTTAGATGTTTTATTTTAGTGGAGGAATCATAGATTATGCATATGGCAGATGCGCTTATTACACCGATTGTTGGTGGAGCAATGTTTATTGCTTCTGCAAAGGTTGGAAGTCATTCTATCAATCAAATAAAGAGTCAGCTGGATGATTCCAAAATACCTCTGATGGGTGTTATGGGAGCCTTTGTATTTGCAACTCAAATGATAAATTTTTCAATACCCGGAACAGGGTCAAGCGGTCATTTGGGTGGGGGTATGCTTTTAGCAGCCATTTTGGGCTCCAACGCAGGTTTTTTGGCTATGGCGGCTATACTGACCATTCAGGCCTTATTTTTTGCAGATGGAGGTCTACTAGCCTTAGGCTGCAACATATTTAATTTAGGCTTTTATACTTGCTTTATAGCCTATCCGTTTATTTATAAAAGGATTTTAAAAAAAGGATACTCTACATCTCGCATTATTGGCGCATCTATATTAGCTTCTATAGTAGGATTGCAGTTGGGCGCTTTTAGTGTTGTTGTGCAGACAATGCTATCAGGCAAAATAGAGCTTCCCTTTACAACCTTCTTGTTACTCATGCAGTTCATTCACTTAGCGATTGGTATCGTGGAGGGCTTGGTAACGGCAGCTGTCATTAATTTTCTTTGGAAGGCAAGACCAGAGCTGATTGAAGGCTCTGATGCAGCAGGAAATACTGGATACTCTGTTTCCTTCAAAAGAATTTTGACGTTATTGATTATAGCAACCTTAGTAATAGGGGGAATCGTATCATTGGCTGCATCGGGGAATCCGGATGGATTAGAATGGGCTTTGTTTAATTCATTAGGGCAGGAAGAACGTATGCAGGATGGTGGACTGGATCAAATGCTAGCTGTATTGCAAAATAAGCTTGCTATCCTGCCGGATTATAGCTTCAAGTCAGAACTGGCGGCACCTGAACAAGCAGGTACAAGCATTTCTGGTGTAATAGGCGCTGTAATAACCCTTCTGTTTGTTGCGGGTGCTGGTGTGTTCATAAAAGCTTTTAATGGAAAGGCGAAAAAGGACAAGGCATAATAGTATATTGGGGCTTTGAGCCTTGTAATAAATATAATTATAGGAATTGAGAAATATGGCGAATATAACACAAGCATACTATAAAATGTTTATACTGGATGAATTGGCAGATAAAAAGACTGCGATTCATAGAATCAATCCTATAGTAAAGATCATGGTAACCGTAATATATTTGCTGATGGTGGTATCCTATGACAAGTATGACATCATAGGGCTGATGCCCTTATTTTTCTATCCAGTCATTATTATGTCTGTGGGTGATATCCCATTTAAGCCAATGCTGGCGGGACTAGCAATCGCGGCACCCCTGGTAGCCGGGGTTGGAATGTTCAATCCATTATTAGATAGAAATATTGTGTCAACAATGTTCGGCATAGGTATCTCAGCTGGCATGCTGTCCCTTTTGGCATTGCTTGTAAAATGCAGTTTGACTGTATTGGCCGCTTTGCTTTTATTAGCTACAACCGGAATGAACAAGATTGCAGCTGCTTTGCAAAGATTGCACATACCTCAAATATTTATCATGCAACTGCTTTTAACCTACAGATACATATCCGTTCTGATGGGAGAAGCATCCAGAGTATATTATGCATATAACTTAAGAGCACCAAATCAAAAGGGCATAAGCAGTAAGATCTGGGGATCCTTAATCGGATTGCTGCTGCTGCGAACCTATGATAGAGCCAGTAGATTATATCAAGCTATGAAACTGAGAGGTTTTGAAAACCAATTCTTTGGGGGTTGTCTTGATAAGCTTCAAAAAAAAGATATCATGTATTTACTGGGTTGGACAGGCTTTTTTATAATAGTAAGATTTATTAATATCCCAATGCTTTTGGGGGTATTCGTGACTGGGGTGATAAAATGAGTCATCATTTAGTTGACTTTATAGATGTAAGCTATTCTTATCTTGACGGTAACAAGGCTATAGAAAACCTTAATGCACGCATTCATCATGGAGAAGCTGTAGGGATAGTTGGCGCCAATGGGGCAGGGAAATCTACAATGCTGAAGCTCTTAGTGGGTATTTTGATGCCGGAGCAAGGAGAAATCAGGCTGGGTGATTTGCCGGTTACAAAGAAAACATTGAGTATAGTAAGGCAAACAGTTGGCTTTACCTTTCAAGATCCAGAGGACCAGTTATTTAATATAACGGTTTATGATGATGTTGCTTTTGGACCTAGAAATTATGGTTTAGATGAGAAAGAAGTTGAAAAAAGGGTAGTAAGCGCATTGCAGACTGTAGGAATAGAACATCTTATGCATCGTGCACCCTATAAGCTGTCCGGAGGAGAAAAAAGAGCTGTTTCCATTGCAACGGTGCTTTCAATGGAACCGAATGTTTTGGCTATGGATGAGCCAACAGCTGCTTTGGATCCCAAGTCCAGAAGACGTTTGATAGAGCTGCTGCAGGGCTTCAAACATACTAAGCTAATAGCAACCCATGATTTGGATTTGGTGATGGAATTATGCAGCAGAACTATAGTACTGAAGGATGGCAGAATAGAGTATGACGGGCCTACTGCTGAAATTATGAAGAATACTCTATTGTTGGAGCAATGTGGACTAGAGCAGCCATTAATGCTTCAAGGGTGTCCAATATGTAGACAAAAGTAATATTAAAGGGAGTAATGAAACTAATAGCTTCGTTACTCCCTTTTTCTTACTATATTCTTGCTGCACCACTATCAATTGCAGCTTTTCGTACTGCCTCTGCCACTTGCATCTGAACGTCCCTATTAAATGCCTTTGGCATGATATATTCTTCATTCAGTTCACCTTCTGGTATAGAATTGGCTATGGCATATGCCGCAGCTACCTTCATTTTCTCATTGATTTCTCGTGCTCTTACATCTAGAGCTCCGCGAAAAATACCCGGGAATGCGAGAACGTTGTTGATCTGATTAGGGAAATCGGAGCGTCCGGTGCCAATTATTCTTGCGCCACCAGCTTGAGCATCCTCAGGGAAAATTTCTGGAGTAGGATTTGCCATTGCAAATACAACTGCATCCTTGCTCATATTTTGCACCATTTCCTTTGTCAGCACACCTGGCGCAGAAACACCAATAAACACATCTGCTCCTTTAATCACATCAGAGAGAGTACCCTTTATATTATATGGGTTCGTTACATTTGCCATGGACTGTTTTTCTTCATCTCGGCCTTCCATGCCTCTGTACAAAGCTCCTTTGCGGTCACATAAGATGACATTGTTAATGCCTGAGGATATTAAGAGTCTTGCAATGGAATTCCCAGCCGCTCCTGCACCATTAATGATTACCTTTAACGTAGGACTGGACTTCTTGATGATTTTCATTGCATTTACCAGAGCTGCAAGCACTACGATGGCAGTTCCGTGCTGGTCATCGTGGAAAACAGGAATATCCAGCCTCTCCTTGAGTTTTTTCTCCACCTCAAAGCAGCGTGGGGCAGATATGTCTTCTAAATTGATACCGCCAAAGGTTGGCGCTATTCTTACAATGGTATCTACGATTTCATCTGTATCCTTTGAGTCAACTAATATGGGTATTGCATCTACATCACCAAAGGTCTTGAAAAGAACTGCTTTTCCCTCCATAACAGGCAGTGATGCCAGTGGACCGATATCACCCAAACCCAGCACTGCGGTACCATCTGAAACAACTGCTATGGTATTCCACTTTCTTGTATATATATAAGCCTTATCGGGATCCTTCTGAATCTCCAGGCAAGGCTGTGCTACACCCGGGGTATATGCCAAGCTCATACTGTGAGAGGAGTCTACCTCTACTCTAGAAACTACTTCTATTTTTCCTCTTTTTTCCTCATGAAATTTTAAGGACTCATCATATATGCTCATAAAAAAACGCCTCCTTTGCTCCCTATAAGTATAAACTTTAAGTAAATATGTTTCAACCTTATGTTTTACTGTGTGCTTCGTGTATAATAATAGTAAAATAAGTTTATTATTTAACGAATCTTTTTTCTTTATTCTACGTTATATATGATAGTAGAAACAACGAAGGTAGAGTATTTTTAAGTGGAGGGATATGTATGATAGAAATCAAAAATGTAAGCAAAAGCTATAATGGTACTATAAAAGCCGTTGATGACTTAAACATCATCATTCCGGATGGAGAAATCGTTGGTTTTTTAGGCCCAAACGGGGCGGGGAAAACAACAACTATAAAAATGGTAACAGGAATTACAAAGCCTGATTCAGGCAGTATAACCATCAATGGCATCAATGTAGCAGACAATGCTTTAGAGGCTAAAAGACAGTTTGGCTTTGTACCGGATAGTCCTGATATGTTTTTGCGTTTGAAGGGGTTAGAATATCTGAATTTTATGTCTGATATATATGATGTGGATGGGGATACCAGAAAGCAAAGAATCAGGGAACTGGCTGAAAGATTCGATATGGAGAGTGTGCTTACGGACCAAATTCAAAGCTATTCCCATGGGATGAGGCAAAAAATCGTCATTATGGGAGTCTTGGTACACAGTCCATCGGTTTGGATACTTGACGAGCCCATGACCGGGCTAGACCCTAGGTCCTCCTTTTTGCTCAAGGAAATGATGAGAGAGCATGCTGACAGTGGAAAAACTGTATTTTTCTCTACTCACGTATTAGAGGTTGCGGAAAAGTTATGTGACAAGGTGGCCATTATTAATAAGGGTAAGCTACAGTTTTATGGAACAATGGATGAGATGCGGGAGCATTTTATGACAGATGACTCATTAGAAAAAATATTCCTGGAGATGACTGAAAATGAGTAATTATATCACTTTAACCAAAATACTTGTAAAAAACTCGCTTACCAGCTTTACAAATAGTAAAAAAAGCAAAAAAAGCGCCAGAATAAAAAATGTTGTGTTGGCTGCGATCATTTTTGTATCTCTCTTACCATTAGCTGGTGCTATTGGTGCAGCAGTCTTTGCAGCTTATCCGATTTTTAAGGAAATAGGGCAGGAGGGCTTGATTTATGCTTCGGGGCTGATGATGGTCAGTATGATGATACTATTCTTTGGGATTTTTTATATTATGAATGTATTTTACTTTTCAAAGGATGTAGAAAGTCTACTGCCGCTCCCTTTGAGACCCTCGACTATTATGGCGGCAAAGTTTACTGTAACCTTGCTGTATGAATATCTTACAGAGCTTCTGTTCCTCGCTCCTATCATAATTAGCTTTGGAATTGTCAGCAAAGCAGGAATACTTTATTACCTATATGCCTTGATTGCTTTTTTGACATTGCCCATTATTCCCCTTGTATATGCCGGCATTATTAACGTCGTTCTTATGAGATTTACGAATATCGGTAAGAATAAAGACATTTTCAG
>JAQSYD010000019.1 GCA_029256325.1 Clostridia bacterium | reverse complement strand
CCTGTACTGGATTTTGAGAAAGCAGTCGACCATCCCTCTGTCATACATCCTGAGAAGGAAGCTCATGAGATGTTTCCTATAGGCTACCAACCCAATAGAAATATTGCGGCAGAGTATCATATGAGCTTTGGAGATATGGAGGAGACCTTAGAGCATTGTGAATATGTAGTAACGCAAACCTATTACACGCAAGCACAGAATCATACAGCAATGGAGCCTCACTCCTGTTTTTCCTATATAGATATTCAAGGCAGACTTACAATTGTTTCTTCTACACAGACGCCCTTTCATGTCAGGAGAATTGTTGCAGAAGCTTTAGGACTGAACATTGACAGTATTAGAGTCATCAAGCCAAGGATTGGCGGAGGCTATGGCGGCAAACAAGCGCTTCACGGTGAATTCCTTACCTCTTTGGCAGCATTAAGAACAGGCAGACCGGCCAAACTGATCTATTCAAGGGAGGATGTATTTGAAGCCAGCTACTCCAGACATCCTATGAGGATTGATGTGACAATCGGTACAGACAAAGCTGCCAATATAAAAGCCATCGACATGAAGATATTGTCCAATACCGGTGCATATGGAGAGCATGCCTTGACTGTATTTATGGTAGCGGGTTCAAAGACTTTGCCTCTATATAACAAGGTAGATGCAGTGCGTTTTGGCGGTACTGTAGTTTATACCAATATTACTCCTGCCGGTGCCTTCCGGGGCTATGGCGCAATACAGGGAAACTTTGCATTGGAGTCCACCATAGATATTTTGGCGGAAAACATCGGCATGGATCCAATGGAGTTCAGAGCTCGGAATATGATAAAGGAAGGGGAAGGGTCCCCTGTATTTAAAATAATGGGAGAAGGCACAGAGGGTGTCGATATGGTCATGGAGAGCTGCAAACTGGAAACTTGCATGAAACGCGGCTTGGAGCTGTGCGGCTGGCAGCAAAAATATCCATGCAAGCAAGCTGGCCCCCATAAGATTAGGGGTATTGGAGGCGCAATTGCAATGCAAGGCTCCGGGATACCTGCTATAGATATGGCAGCGGCAACGATAAAGCTGAATGATGGAGGCTTCTTTAATCTAATGGTGGGAGCCACTGACATAGGTACTGGTAGTGACACCATTTTGGCTCAAATTGCGGCTGAAGTTTTGGAAGTGCCCACTGACAAGATTGTTGTATATTCCTCCGATACTGATTTAACGCCATTTGACTGTGGGGCTTATGCCTCCAGCACAACCTATGTATCAGGAAATGCAGTAAAAAGGGCAGCCATCAAAATGAAGGCTTTGATTGAAGCGGCTGCGGCAGAAAAACTAGGTGTTACAGTTGAAAAAGTGGAGATGACAGCAGGCGTAATCCGCGTCAAAGAGGGGGAAGCTTCCATAACCCTTTCGGATTTGTCTACACAGCTATACTACAGCCACAAGCAAAAGCAGCTTTTGGTATGTGAGTCATACAGCGGAGAGGTTTCGCCGCCTCCATTTATGGCAGGCTTTGCAGAGGTTGAGATAGATACGGAAACAGGTAAGGTAGATTTGATTGATTATACGGCAGTTGTGGACTGCGGGGTCACTATAAATCCTAAACTTGCTCTTATTCAAGTTGAGGGCGGTTTGGTTCAGGGAATTGGAATGGCACTGTATGAGGAAGTCAAGTATTCCGGGAATGGAAAACTCTTGACAAATAACTACTTGAAATATAATCTGCCGACAAGAAATGAGATTCATAAGCTTACGGTTGAATTTGTAGAGAGCTATGAGCCTAGTGGTCCTCATGGTGCAAAATCAGTAGGTGAAATAGGCATAGATACACCACCGGCAGCAATCGCAAATGCGATATACAATGCAACGGGTGTAAGATTTACAAAGCTTCCTATTACAGCTGAAGATGTACTGCTGGCATTAAGAAAAAAGAAAAGCGAATAGGTCTTAATCGGGGGATGGAAATGGGAGTAGAAGGAATTATACTGGCAGCAGGATTGTCCAGCAGAGCTGCAAGCTACAAAATGACCCTTGCCTTTAACGGTAAAACTGTTATTGAAAATACCATAGACAATATGCTGGGCTTTTGTAAGAGAATCATAGTAGTAGGGGGATATCAGATAGAAAAGCTGCAGCCTATCGTTGAAAAGTATAGCAAGGTGGAGCTTGTGTTGAATGAGGATTATGTGCAGGGGATGTACAGCTCTGTTAAAAAAGGAATGAGCTGTATTAGAGAGGAGAGATTCTTTTTTACTCCCGGAGATTACCCCCTGATTGAAGCTGAGGTGTACCGACAACTTCTCTTACATCATGCTTCTGTAGTGATACCAACCTTTGAAGGAAGAAAAGGACATCCAATACTATTTCACAACAATATTGTTGAGGTTGTGCTGAAGGGAACGGAATATAAGACACTGCGAGAAGTAATAAGCAACCAAGATTTTGTGTTTGCTGCTGTGAACTGTAGGGGAATTATCATGGATTTGGATACCTGGTCGGATTATGAAGCAATGCTGAGCAGCTTGTATAAGGGGGTGCCTGTATGAATAAAGATATCAGTACACCGGTAAAAAGGGCGGATGTTTCAGAAAAACTGATGGGAACAGCTTGCTACATCGGGGACATGGAGCTGGAGGATATGCTGTACGCTAAGACCTTGCGGTCTAGTGAGCCTAGAGCAAGGCTGGTGTCAATAACCTACCCTGAAATGCCCTCTGGTTATTTTGTGGTAGATAAAAGAGACGTGCCGGGAAAAAACATCATCAAAATGATCCTGGAGGATCAGCCATTCTTTGCAGAGGATGTAGTGAATTATATTGGCGAACCAATAGCGCTGATTGTTGGTAAGGATAAAGCAGTTCTTCGTGAGCTTATAGCAAAAACAAGTATTGAATATGAGAGATTAAAGCCTGTTTTTTCCATAGAAGAAGGTCTTGAAGCGGATACACCTATCTATGGAGAATGCAACTACTTTGCTGAATATAGATTAAAAAAAGGCAATTTAAAGGAAGCAAGGTCAAGGGCAAAATATATATGTGAAGAAACGTATGAAACAGGATATCAAGAGCAGTTCTACCTGGAGCCACAAGGCGTAATTGCAGAGTATAAGGATGGGAAAGCCGTCATATATGGTTCTATTCAATGCCCTTACTATGTTAAAAATGCTGTGATTGAATGCTTAGGGTTTGCTCCGGAAATGGTTAGAATCGTGCAGGCTACAACAGGTGGAGCCTTTGGCGGCAAGGAGGACTATCCCTCTCTTTTAGCCGGTCAGGCAGCCTGTGCAGCAATAAAGGCGAACAAGCCCGTTTGCTTGCTGCTGGAAAGAAATGAAGACATTGAAGTAACGACCAAAAGACACCCTTCAAGAATAAAGCTGAAGAGTTATATAGATGAAAATTATAAGCTGACTGGTATGGAAGCAGATATTGTTTTGGATGCCGGTGCCTATGCAGGGCTTTCTGGTGTAGTATTGCAAAGAGCAATGTTTGCAGCTGCAGGCGTATACAATATTGAAAATTTGAAGGTGAAAGGAAAAGCCATTGCTACCAATAAAGCAGTAAGCGGCGCCTTTAGGGGTTTTGGCTCTCCCCAAGCCTTCTTTGCCATTGAAATGCATATGGAACATGCTGCAAAAACATTGGGTATTGATCCCTTGGCATTTAAACTCCGTAATATCCTGAAGCAGGGAGATAAGTCTACAACGGGAGGCATATTTCGAGAGAAAATATTGCTGTCGGAAATGGTAGACAGGGTTATTCAAATGTCCGGCTATGAAGAAAAGAAGAAACTTAAGAATGCCAATGAATATAAGCGAAGGGGTATAGGATTGTCTATGTTTTTTCATGGCTGCGGATTTACAGGCAATGGAGAGAGAGATCATATCAAAGGAAGAGCCAGACTTGTTAAGAATGAGGAAGATCATATTGAGATTTTAATAGCAAATGTAGAGATGGGGCAAGGAGCGCAAACAACCATGCGAAAAATTGCAGCAGCTGCCCTGGATATTGAGCTAAATAAGGTATTCTTCCAGAATCCTGATACAGACAGAGTTCCTGATTCAGGACCTACAGTGGCATCGAGAACGACAGTCATTGTAGGAAAACTGGTTTATGATGCTGCAATGGAACTGAAGACAAAATGGGAAACAGGCAAACGCCAGGAAGCAGAAGTACAATATCAATATCCAGAGGGCTACCAGTGGGATAATGACAGCTTTGAGGGAGACGCCTATACCTGTTATTCGTGGGGTGTGAATGCTGTTGAAGTGGAAGTGGATCCTATAACCCTTGAAAGTGAAATAAAGGGAGTATGGGCAGTTTATGATATTGGAAAATCCATAGATGATAGGCTTGTAAGAGGGCAGATAGATGGTGGAATCGTACAGGGCTTAGGATATGCTGGCATGGAGGTTATGGAGAATAGGCAAGGCAGATTTATACAGCGAAGCAGTACGGACTACATCATACCAACTGCCAAGGATATCCCGATGATACAAAGTGAATTGATGTGCGAGCCCTATTCAGACGGGCCCTTTGGCGCAAAGGGTCTAGGTGAGCTTACCTTTGTAGGTTCTCCTATTGCGTATGCCCTAGCAATGGAGGATGCATTAGAAATGAGGATTAACAATATACCAGTAAGACCTGAGTTTCTTATGGAGGTAGCAGATGATGATAAAAGAAATTAATTTTAAGCTAAACGGAAAAGAAACAATTTTAGAGATACATCCCTTAAAAAGGCTGTTGGATGTACTTCGTGAGGACTGCGGATTGACGGGGGTCAAGGAAGGCTGTGGTGAAGGAGAGTGTGGGGCGTGTTCTGTTCTCATTGACGGAATACTTGCAAATGCTTGCCTTTATCCAATGGGGAAAATTCAAGGGAAGGAAGTAGTAACCATAGAGGGGCTGGTGGGAACAGACAGGTATGCCATTTTAAAGGAAAGCTTTGAGCAAGCAGGGGCAGTACAATGCGGCTTTTGCAGTCCCGGCATGATCATGGCAGCAGAGAGTTTGCTTAGAAGAAATCCTCATCCTTTGGAACAGCAAATCAGAGAAGCGATATCGGGAAATCTGTGCAGATGCACAGGCTATAATATGATTCTTGATGCTGTACAAATGGCTGCTAAAAGAGGTGATGGCATATGGTAGCAGCATATCGCCCCAAAAACTTAAAGGATGCCCTGGAAGCAATTATATATACAGAATATATCGTTTTAGCGGGCGGCACTGATCTGATGGTGAAGAAAAAGCAAGGGGCAGGCTTGCTGCCAGCTTTTGATAAGCCAGTGCTGTTTATAGCTGATTTAGAAGAATTAAAGCAAATCAATGAAAAAGAGGGATATTTAACCATAGGTGCGGCGTGCAGCTTTTCCAGCTTGATAGACAACCCATTGATACCGGCGTTATACAAGCAGGTATTTCTGCAAATCGCATCACCGGCAGTGAGAAATATTGCAACCATAGGCGGAAACATCTGCAATTCATCTCCTGCAGGAGACAGCTTGCCTTTGCTGTATGCTTTGGATGCATCAATCATCATAGAGAATAGCTGTAGAAGGATAGAGATACCTATAGCAGATTTTATTACAGGGCCGGGTCGCAATATGTTGACCTCCAGTGAGCTTGTAACTGCAATAAAGCTTCCTGTTCTTCATTTTGACTATGTAGTTTATAAAAAGGTCAGTGCCAGAAAGTCTACTGCACTTTCTAAAGTATCTTTTGTGGCAATGGCGAAGCTGAAAGACAGCAGGCTTGAGGATGTCAGGATCGCATTTGGTTCAGTGGCTCCAACCATTGTAAGAAGTCGAGATGTTGAAGAAGCAATAATCTATAACAGCAGCAACGGCAGCTTAGATAAAACAGAAATCATCAGCTATTACACAACCTTGATAAAACCAATAGATGATCAGAGGTCTACTGCTTTTTATAGGCGGCAGGTATGTAAAAGGCTGTTGGTGGATTTTTTGGGTAATTGGCTCTGTTAAAGAAGCATTGATTCTATTAAGCGCAACACGACCATTGCTATGAAAGATAGTAACAATCGTTTTGTCATCCTGAGGAACCGAAGGATCTTAAGACTCTTCGCAAGCTCAGAGTGACAAGCTTTTCTTAGGTATATCATCGAAAAATCTATTATAGCCCAAGGAGTAGAAGATATGAGAACCTTGATAAAGAATGGCAGAATAGTCACAGCGGGGGACTTCTTTCAAGGCAGCATATCCATCGAAGATGGTGTTATCCAGGAAATTGGATGTGATATAAGCGGCAGCTTTGATTATGAAATTGACGCAGCAGGCAAGCTGGTAATGCCCGGAGGTGTAGATGTGCATACACATTTTAACTTACATACAGGCAGTGCAGTGGCAAGAGATGATTTTTTTGCAGGTACTGTGGCTGCTGCTTGCGGAGGAACGACTTGCGTCGTAGATCATATGGGCTTTGGACCGGCAGGCTGCAGCCTTTTTCATCAGCTGAGGGTTTATTATGAATATGCGAAGGAACATGCAGTGATTGATTACAGCTTTCATGGCGTGATACAGCATGTAAACAGTGATATATTGGCACAGCTGGAGGATATGCTTGTTCAAGAAGGCATTGCAAGCTTCAAGCAATATATGACTTATGACTATAGGCTGCCGGAAGCAGATATCCTAAGACTTATGGAGAAGGTAAAAACAATTGGAGGTATTCTAACAATCCATGCAGAGAATCATGAAATTATAGAATATTTGAAGGACAGATTCATAAGAGAGGGTGATACAGCACCTATCTATCATGCCTTAAGCAGGCCTGACTATTGTGAAGCAGATGCGGTAAACAGAGTAATTAGTCTTGCAGCCGCTGTAGGGAATGTACCATTGTATATCGTGCATCTTACCAGTGCTTTGGGCTTGAAGCATGTGATATCAGCCAGGGCATCAGGGCAAACCGTTTATTCTGAAACCTGTCCTCAGTATCTATTGTTGAACGAGGAATGCTACAATCAAGAGCTGGATGAGGGATTAAAGTATATATTAAGTCCTCCTTTGAGAAAAAAAAGAGACTCTGAGGCATTATGGGAAGGAATCAGGCTGGGACACATTCAGGTCATAGCCACAGATCATTGCCCCTTTACCATAGCCTTGGATAAACAAAAGGGTAGAGGAGATTTCAGTAAATGCCCCAATGGATTGCCCGGTGTAGAAGAACGTATTCCCTTGATGTTTTCGGAGGGTGTAATGAAGGGCAGATTCAGTATCAATAAAATGGTAGAGCTTTGCGCTGCAAACCCTGCAAAAATATTTGGCATGTATCCAAAGAAAGGTGCATTATTGCCCGGAAGCGATGGAGATATTGTCATCCTTGATCCGGATAAGGAAGTAACTTTAACGCAAAGTATGCTTCACAGCAATGCAGACTATACAGCCTATGAGGGTTTTAAGCTGAGGGGATATCCTGTTATGACACTGTCTCGTGGAGAAGTAATTGTTCAAAATAATGAGTTTATTGGACAAAAAGGAAGAGGTAAATTTGTGAAGCGTCAAGGTTTTTCAGAGCAACAGACCATTATTTAATAGTGGAGTAATAAAGTAAAATCTAGGGGGAGATTGAATGGAAGATTATAAGTTAAAGGAAATATTGCGATTGGCAGATGGCTATATACCGCAAATGAGCAGATTTTTAAGAGATATGATAGCGATACCTAGTGAAAGCTGCGGAGAAGCAGCTGTGATACAGCGCATAAAACAGGAAATGGAAGCTGTTGGCTTTGATAAGATACAGATTGATCCTATGGGTAATATTTTGGGATTTATTGGACAGGGCAAGCATATAATTGCAATGGACGCTCACATTGATACGGTTGGAATTGGAAATAAGGATTTATGGCAGGTGGACCCTTTCGAAGGCTTTGAGGATGATGAGATTATTGTTGGAAGAGGCGCCAGCGACCAAGAGGGCGGAATGGCAGCAATGGTTTATGCGGGTAAGATTATTAAGGATTTGGGCTTAGAGGATGACTACACCCTCATTGTAACCGGAACAGTACAGGAGGAAGATTGTGACGGCCTATGCTGGCAGTACATCATCAAGGAGGACAATATAAAGCCTGAGTTTGTTGTCATAACAGAGCCTACCTCGTGCAATATATACAGAGGGCATAGAGGCCGGATGGAAATAAGAGTTACAACAGATGGAGTCAGTTGTCATGGCTCAGCTCCTGAAAGAGGAAACAATGCAATCTTTAAGATGGCACCTATATTAAGCGAGTTGGAAAAGCTTGCCACTGAGCTAGGCAATGACGAGTTCTTAGGAAAGGGTACCCTCACGGTATCGGAAATTTTCTTTTCATCTCCATCAAGATGTGCAGTTGCTGATAAATGTATAATATCCATCGACAGAAGGCTTACTGCAGGGGAGACCTGGGAGGGTGCACTACAGGAAATAATGGCATTGCCTTCAGTAGCTGCCGCAAAAGCAGAGGTTGCTATGTATAGCTATGATAGACCATCGTATACCGAACTGGTATATCCTACTGAATGCTATTTCCCCACATGGGTAGTGCCAAAAGAGCATGAAGCCTGCAAAACCTTGGTAGCCTGCTATCAAAGTCTGTTTGAAGAAGAGCCCTTTGTTGACAAATGGACCTTTTCTACAAATGGAGTATCCATTATGGGAAGGTACGGTATTCCTTGCATCGGCTTTGGGCCGGGACATGAGGATCAAGCCCATGCACCCAACGAGAAAACATGGAAAAAGGAATTGGCAAAATGTGCAGCCATGTATGCTTTAATTCCTAAGTTATATGTAAAAGAATATACGAATAAATAAAGGGGGAGAAATTATGCAGACGATTTTTAGAGGAAGACATTTTATTAATCTTGAGGATTTTACAAAGGAAGAAATTGAGACCATGCTGGATGTATCGGCTGAATTAAAGAGGAAGTTCGCTATGGGAATTGATACACCTTATTTGCCTCACAAGACCATATTCCTGATGTTCTTTGAGCAGTCCACCAGAACCAGAAATTCAATGGAGGCAGGCATAGCTCAACTAGGCGGTCACGCCAATTATCTTGATACCAGTACAATGCAGATTTCCCACGGTGAAAGTGCAAAGGATACGGCAGTAATTCTTTCAAGGTTCGGACATGGTATTGCCTGCAGAAATTGCTTTTGGGAAGAGGGAAATAAGTATCTGATGGAGATGGCGAAGTATTCCTCAACCCCAATCATGAATTTACAGTGTGATCTGTATCATCCCATGCAGGGACTTGCAGATTTAATGACAATACAAGAAAAGTTCAAGGATACAAAAAACTTGAAGGTATCTATCATATGGGCTTATGCTACAACGCACAAGAAGCCAATTTCAGTGCCTGTTTCTCAAGTGCTTTTATTCCCTAGATTCGGTATGGATGTTACATTGGCATATCCGGAAGGCTATGAATTGCCAGACTGGGTAATTGCACAAGCCAAAGAGAATGCAGCAAAATTCGGTGGTAAGGTTAAACTTACCCATGATATGGAAGAGGCTTACAGAGATGCTGATGTTGTAATTCCAAAGAATTGGGGCAACTGGGTAACAAACCCGGGTAAGGAAGTCATTGATTCGTTGTTGGAAGCAAATAAGGCTTGGAAATGTACTGAGAAAATGATGCAGCTTACCAGTAAAGACAGCATTTACATGCACGCGCTTCCTGCTGACAGAAAGAACGAAGTGGAGGATTCTGTGATAGACGGTCCTCATTCAGTTGTATTTGATGAGGCAGAAAACAGATTGCATACAGCAAAGGCTGTAATGACCTTGGTAATGGGCGGTAAATAACGGTAAGAAAGGAGGATTTTTATGTCTAGCTTTTTATTTAAAAATATCTCCACAGCAGTAACCTTTGATAATAAGGACAGAATACTTGAAGATATTGATATATTAGTGGTAGACAATCAGATCATAGCAGTGGGAAAAGACATCAAGGCAGAAGAAAGTACAGAAAAAATTGACTGCAAAGGCTGCGTCGCGCTGCCTGGATTTGTAAATACACACCATCACTTGTACCAGACCTTGTTTAGGGGAATTAAGGAGGTCCAGGAAAAGCCTCTTTTTCCGTGGTTAGTAGGATTATATGAATTTTGGAAGCACCTTACACCGGAAGCAGTATATTATGGGGCAATGGTAGGCTTCAGCGAGCTGCTTAGAACAGGATGTACAACAACAGCAGACCATCATTACTTGTTCCCTAAAAATTCTTCAGGTGAATTGATTGATGAGCAATTAAAGGCTGCATCACAAATAGGAATACGTTTTCATGCAACAAGAGGCTCTATGTCTTTTGGCAGAAAAGGCGGAGGGCTGCCGCCGGATAGTGTGGTGCAAAAGGAAGAAGAGATACTGTTAGACAGCGAAAGATTAATTAATAAGTACCATGATAATAGAAAGTTCGCCATGCAGAGGATTGCTTTAGCACCCTGCTCTCCTTTCTCGGTAAGCAGAGAGCTTATGGTGCAGTCGAGAGATTTGGCAAGAAAAAAAGGAGTTATGCTGCATACCCATTTGGCAGAAACCTTAGATGAAGAGAAATTCTGCTTGGATAAGTATGGCATGAGACCGGTTGAGCTGATGGAAAGCCTGGGATGGTTAGGCAGTGATGTTTGGTTTGCCCATGTTATCCACGTAAATGAAAAGGATATGAAGCTGCTAAAGGGTGCAGGAGCAGCTCATTGTCCGACTTCCAATATGAAGTTGAACAGCGGAATATGTCCAACCAGTGAGCTCTTGAAGCATGGAGTGAAACTGGGCATTGCTGTTGATGGCAGCGCATCCAATGATGGTTCGAACATGTGGGAAGAGGTTAGAAGAACCTATCTAATAAATCATTTAAAGTATGGAACTGCCGGTCTCACGGCATATCAGGTGCTTAGAATGGCTACCAGAGGAGGAGCCGAGTTACTGGGCAGAGACGATATAGGTATCATTGAAAGGGGTAAAGCGGCTGATATTGTATTGTTTGACTTAAAGGATATAGCCTATGCAGGCTGTCATGACCCCTTGGTGGCTTTAGTGACCTGTGGCAATACCAGTCTTGTCAAGCTGACCATGGTAAACGGCAAGGTGGTTGTCAAAGATGGAAGGCTCATGACTATAAATAGTGATGAAATATGCAATCAGGCGCATAAGCTGGCTTCAAACATAGTAAATACGGAACGCAGTTTATAAAATACGTAGGGGATGCTGCCCACAGCATCCTTTAAAATACAATAGAGATAAGGGGGAGCACAATGAGCACAGTGAGGGTAGAAGAGGCGGTAGGAATGGTTTTAGGCCATGACTTGACAAAGATCGTACCTGGTGAATTTAAAGGAGCTGCCTTTAAAAAAGGACATGTGATAAAACAAGAGGATATAAAAGAGTTGAAAAGAATGGGCAAAAATCATATCAACATTATAGAACTGCAGGAGGGGCAGATACATGAGGATGAGGCAGCACTTAGAACTGCAAGAGCACTGGCTGGTAATGGAGTGTTCTTAAAAGGACCTTCAGAGGGTAAAGTAGAGTTAAAGGCAATGTTTAGAGGAATCGTAAAAATGAATGAAGCAGCCTTGAATCACATAAATGAAATAGAGGAGGTTGCTGTCGCCACCATACACAGCAATACACTGGTGGAGGAAGGACAATGCCTTGCGGCTACGAGAATAATACCCCTATCTATCCTTGAGGAGAAAATACTGCAGTTGGAAGAAATAGGAGAAGCCTGCGATCCTTGCATCATCTCTGTATATCAGCTAAAGCCTATGAAAATAGGGCTGATTGTAACAGGTACAGAGGTGTACGAGGGTCGGATACAGGATAGCTTTGCACCAGTTATGAAGGAAAAGATAAAGCATTATGGCTGCAGTATGCTGGATTTACAGTATTGCCCCGATGATTTGACCATGATAGAGCATGCTATTGGACAAATGATTGAAGAGGGTGCAGATATTGTGCTTGCTTGCGGAGGGATGTCTGTAGATGCAGATGATGTAACCCCCTTGGCTATAAGAAATGTGTCTGAAGAGGTAGTTTCCTATGGAGTACCCATAATACCGGGAAATATGCTGATGCTTGCATACAAGGGAAGCACAGCTTTTATGGGAATACCCGGAGCTGCAATATTCTTAAAGAATACCTCCCTAGACATCCTATTGCCAAGAATTCTATGCGGCGAACGGTTAACCCGAAAGGACTTAACAGCCTATGGTCATGGAGGCCTATGCCTAGGCTGCAAGACCTGCATATATCCAATGTGCCCTTACGGTAAATAAAGCAAATAAAAGCACTTCACTTGTGAAGTGCTTTTGCATTTCCTTATAATTACATAACATGTTGAAAATGGTAGTATGCGGTGGTAGTATTATAGTGTGTTGTTTTATGAGAAACCAATTGGAGGTATTATTGTGAGCAAGGTTGTTATAAAAGAATGTAAAAGCTATGATGTTCAAGATGTCATTGCAAGCTTAAATCAGGGTATGGCACATTTCGGTGGCTGGGAGAGCTATATTAAGCCCGGCATGAAGATACTGCTGAAGGTAAACCTTATTGGACCTAAGACTTCAGAATCTGGTGCCATCACTCATAGTGAATTTGTAAGGGCAGTGACGAGGATCTTAAAGGAAAAAGGCTGTCAGGTATGGATAGGAGATAGCTCTGGCGGAGCGATTGCGGGCATTGCACCAACAGGAAAAAGCATGAAAATATCCGGTTACGAAGCTGTTGCGGAAGAAGAGGGTGCAGTGATTAAAAACTTTGACAGCGAAGGCGTAAAGGTACAAAAGTCTGAAAGTGGAATGGTAGAGCAAATGTATCTGGCAAAACCAATGTTTGATGCAGATGTTGTAATCAATCTTCCAAAGCTTAAGACGCACAGTGCTGCCATTTATACAGGGGCTGTAAAAAATGTATTTGGCTGCATTCCCGGTCTGAAAAAAGCGGAGTTTCATAAGCTGGCACCAGATCCTAAGTATTTTGGAGAAATCATTGCAGATATACATAAGGCTTGCAAAATTGATTTGCACATCATGGATGGTATTACCGCTATGCAGGGAGAAGGTCCTACAGCAGGTGAAACCTATGCAGCAGGTAAAATTTTAATAAGTGAAGATCCACTGGCTTTAGATGTTGTGGCTGCAAAGATGCTAAAGCTTAAGCTGGAGGATGTTCCGATATTGCTGACTGCCAAGGAGCGTAAGCTTGGAGAAGGCTGTATTGAAGCCATAGAACTTATGGGGGATTATCAAGCCATACCAACCCTCGAAGGCTATGCACTTCCTAAACGATTTGGAAGCAGTAAAAAGCAAAACCATAAGGCGGTAATTAAAGTAATAGACTTTTTAAAAGCAAGACCAGTAGTGGATAAAAAGCTGTGCAAGAACTGCAATATGTGTGTGGAGAGCTGTCCGGTAAGCGCCATAAACAGGGAAAGTAAAGAAATAAACTATAAGGCTTGCATTGAATGTATGTGCTGTCATGAGTTATGTATGTATAAGGCTGTAAAGCTTAAAAAAGATAATTGGCTGGCAGGCACTATGATGAAGCTATATAGAGGAAACTATAAATAAAAATCAAGGGTATTCTATTAAAGAATACCTTTTTCTGTTATAATATGACATATTAATACACAAAGTGAGGTTTTTGGCTTGAGAATAAAAAAAAGATCCTCCATATTATTTACATACACAATCATTTTATTGCTTTTGATGAGTCTGGTAAGCTTTTATAGCATTTATATTACAAGTTCAATATCCAACGATGCCATGATCATAAATAAGCTTGGTATTGTAAGAGGAGCCATGCAAAGGGCAGTAAAGCAGGAATTAAGTGATCTGAGCAGTAATGAAATGATTAATAAAGTGGATATGACACTGATTGAATTTAAGACAGAAAAAATTAAATTGTTTGATAAAGATAATGAAGTTATGAATGCCATTCAAGATGTAGAAGCTGCATGGAGTAAAGTTAAGATATCCATCCAGGAATACCAAAAAAATCGCAGTGAAGAAAATAGAATGAAGCTCATCAAGGACAGTGAGGATGGTTGGCATAAGGCCAATAATATGGTGCTTATCTCACAGCTTTCTTCAGAGCACAAGATAAGTAAATTTAAATTAAGCTTTGTCGTTTTTTTCTTTAACATATTATTAAGTGTTTTAATCATTTTCCTGATAAAAAAATATGTCAAGGACTCACTTGAAGGCATGGTAAACTATGATAGCTTGACCAACATACACAACAGGCGCTCCTTTGCTGAATTTCTACATCACGAAATCGCCAGAAGTGAAAGATATCACAAGGTATTCTCTTTAATTATGCTTGATATTGATTATTTTAAAAAGATTAACGATGGCTATGGTCATGATATTGGAGATAAAATCCTGCAAGAATTGACAGGCATAGTAAATCAGTGTATAAGAAAGAGTGACTTATTTGCCAGAGTCGGAGGAGAAGAATTCGCTGTTGTTGCACCAGAAACCAGCTTGGAGGATGCAAGGCTGCTGGCAGAGAAAATTAGGGAAAAAGTTGAGGGAAATATATTTACCAAGAATTTAAAAGTTACCATCAGCTTAGGTATAAGTCAATATAAGAGCAAGGATGATACTAACACGATTTTTAAAAGAGCAGATAATGCACTTTATAAAGCCAAAGAAAATGGTAGAAATAGAAGTGAAGTCGAATTACTGGAAGAAGCTTCAGAAATTGCATAGACAAAGCCGCACTTTATGTGTGGCTTTTTAAAACTTCATAATTTCTTCAAATTTATAGTGTATATTAGGTAATGAGATTAAATTAAGGAGGAATAATATGGATAGAAAATTAGTCAAAACCTCCATATCGATAAAGGATATGACCTGCAGCAGCTGTGAGATCAAGGTGGAGAATACGCTTAAGAAGCTGGCTGGATGATGAGAATATGATAAGTATAGCTGCAATCGTTCAAGCAATAGATGATCTAGGATATCAAGCGACAGAAGATAAAGAATCCAAAGAAAATGAAAGTAATTTTCATGCAAAAACTGCGCAAAAAAGTGATTCTTTTAAAATTGATCAAATATTAGGGATTGGAATCATTGTACTTGCACTCTACATAATTATAAAGCACACCGTTGGCTTTAATTTTGTACCTGAAATTGATTCATCTATGAGCTACGGAGTTTTATTTGTTGTTGGAGTGTTGACCTCGCTGCATTGTATTGCAATGTGCGGTGGTATTAATCTATCTCAATGTGTTTCTCATGGGCGTGTTGAGGACGATAATATGAGCAAGCTGAAACCAAGCTTACTCTACAACGCAGGCAGAGTTGTTTCTTACACAATAATAGGTGGTGTCGTTGGAGTAATCGGTTCAGTTGTTAGCTTTTCAGGTATGGCTAAAGGACTCGTTGCTGTACTTGCAGGGTTATTTATGATTATCATGGGATTCAATATGTTGAATATCTTCCCATGGTTGAGAAAATTTAATATTAGAATGCCAAAGTTTATAGGTCAAAAAATTTACAGTGGAAAAACGAATAGAGGACCCTTTTTTGTGGGTTTGTTAAATGGATTTATGCCTTGTGGACCCCTTCAATCTATGCAGCTGTATGCATTAGGAACTGGAAGCTTTGTTGCAGGAGCGGCATCCATGTTTTTCTTCAGCTTAGGAACTGTACCATTGATGTTCGGTTTAGGAGCGATCAGTACAATATTAAGCAAAAAGTTTACAAATAATCTAATGAAATTTAGTGCTATACTAGTAATAATACTTGGTGTAGGAATGATATCACGAGGAATGAGCTTGTCAGGCTTTAATACAGTTCTTGCTTCATCAGAAAATGCAAATATCGCAAAAATTGACGGCAACGTACAGACTGTATCCATAGAGATTGGTTCAAACAGCTATCAACCTATCACAGTGCAAAAAGGAATTCCTGTTAAGTTTATTATAAATGCAGACCAGAATAACTTGAATGGCTGTAATAATGCAATCGTAATACCTCAATATGGTATAGAGAAGGAATTGAGAGCGGGAGAAAACGTGATTGAGTTCCTGCCGGAGGAAACAGGCACCATTCCATATTCTTGCTGGATGGGAATGATCAGAAGCAATATCAAGGTAGTTGATGATATCACTCAGGTTCAAGCCACTGAAGTAGAAGAATTGAATAATGCTTCTGCAGGAGGACTTGGAGGAAGCTGCTGTGATAGCAGCATAGGCGCTGAGACTATTGCTGATACCTCAGAAGATGAAATATTCGTTGCGAAAGCGGAGAATGGCTTACAGGTTGTAACGATAACGGTAGATGAAAAAGGCTATAGTCCAAATGTAATTGTTCTTCAAAAGGGTGTAAAAGCGAAATTTATATTTGATCCCAAGAGCTTAAATAGCTGCAATAACGCTGTATCCTTTCCGGAATATGGAGGAGGATTGAATTTAAGCGAAGGAGATCTTGAGACTCCGGAATTGGAAATAGCGGAAGACTTCAGCTTTAGCTGCTGGATGGGCATGCTGAACGGTTATGTTAAAGTAGTAGATGATATAAATAATATAGATAAAGAGTCCATTCTGATAGAAGCGAATGCTTATGTACCACCTGGCGGAGGTTCAAGCGGAGGCTGCCACTAAAATATTGATGTTGGAGGGATGATAGTATGTTTAGAGCAATTAAGGAAGCTATCAATAAGTTTATTGGTAAGTTGGCACAAGAAAGTGAAAAATCCTTTGGCAATGAGAAGCTTGATTGCTGTACATTGGATAGACCTAAAAGCCCAAAAAAATAAGATGCATTGCAACCACTGAAGCTGTTGTCTTCAGTGGTTTAATGCTTTGAATGAAGGTGATGTTATGAATCATGATATGAAGGTTATGATTGTAGATGATGAAGAGAAAATTGTTGAGGTCATAAAGTCCTATATGGAAAAGGAGGGCTATACGGCTGTAACTGCATATAATGGCAAAGAAGCCTTAGAGCAATACAAAAGCATTAGGCCGGATTTAGTAATATTGGACTTAATGCTGCCCGATGTAAGCGGGGAGGAAATATGCAGGCAGATTAGAAGCGTGGGTGATACGCCTATTATCATGTTAACTGCTAAAGTAGAAGAGGAATACATACTCAATGGGCTTAATATGGGAGCTGATGACTACATCACAAAGCCCTTTAGTCCCAAGCAGTTAATAGCCAGAGTCAAAGCAGTACTAAGAAGAACTCAGAATACAGCAGCAGAGTTGAAGGCTTTAAGTTATAATCAAGGGGACTTAATCATTCATATTGAAAGTCATAGCGTAAAAAAAGCCGGGTTAGCTGTAAGCCTAACACCTGTAGAGTTTGAGATATTGCTAAAGCTGGCGAAACATCCTAAAAAGGTCTTCACTAGAGAGGAACTCATTACCTTTGTATTGGGCGAGGATTATGAGGGTTATGATCGAACCATAGATACACATATAAAAAACTTAAGACAGAAGATAGAGAGCAATAGCAGAGAACCTCAATATGTACTTACCGTATATGGAGTAGGCTATAAGTTTGGTGGTGAATAAATTGAAGCAAAGCTTGCGGACAAAGCTTACAATTTCATATTTGGCAGTTGCTGCACTATGTGTGATATTGATCAGTATCTTTTCAAATTTATATTTGGAACGGCAATTTCGTAGTTACGTAAAAAGCAATCAAGAGAAAAAGAATCTTGAGATTGTCGCATTAATAACGCATCAATATGAAATGCAGCAAGGCTTTAATGAAACATCTCTTCAGAATATAGGAATAAGCGCTTTGGACAATGGTCTAATCGTTCAGGTGGAGGATGCGCAGGGCAAGCCAATTTGGGATGCTTTGGAGTTTAATCACGGAAGATGTCTTAATATGATGGAGAATATACACACCAATATGATGAGCCGCTATCCCAATTGGAAGGGTGAGTATGTAACAAAAGAATATCCTATCATGAGTAATTTTCAAAGAGTAGGAAAGGTTTTTATCGGCTACTATGGTCCTTTTTACTTTACTGAAAGTGATTTGGAGTTCATAAACAGCCTTAATATCGTATTCATAGGGGTTGGGATCCTGGCTTTAGTATCGGCAATTGTATTGGGCAATTTGATTGCCCGGGGAATAAGCAGACCTATAAAAAATGTGATAAGTACTGCACAGGGTATATCTAGGGGGGATTTAGACAATAAGATAGTAGAGCAATCTACCATCCGAGAGATAGACAGTTTGACAGGTTCAATCAATAGTATGGCAGATATATTAAAGCAGCAGGAGCAGCTGCGTAAAAGGCTTACTGCCGATGTAGCCCATGAATTGCGTACACCCTTAACTACCTTGCAAAGTCACCTGGAAGCTATGATTGATGGCATATGGGAAGCTGACTCAGCAAGATTGAGGAGCTGCCATGATGAAATCATAAGAATTAGCCGTCTGGTTGGAGATTTGGAAAAGCTGGCAAGATATGAGGGAGAAAATATCATTCTCAATAAAACGGAGTTTGATCTGGTGGAACTTATTAAAAGTATTGCAATGAATTTTGAGAAGAAAATGCTGGACAAGAATATCAGCATTTCTATCAGCAATGAGCCAGTAGAAATATTTGCAGACAAGGATAAAATAAGTCAAGTGGTGATCAATTTATTCTCTAATGCGATTAAATACGCCAAGGAAGGCGGCAATGTAGCACTTAGCGTATTCGTAGAAGAAGGAAAAACCATAATGAAGATAAAAGATACAGGCATAGGAATAGAAAAAGAACATTTACAAAGAATCTTTGAACGTTTTTATAGAGTAGATTCTTCAAGAAGCAGATTGACAGGCGGTTCTGGAATAGGCTTGACCATTACAAAAGCAATTATAGAAGCACATAGAGGTACAATCGAAGTTCAAAGTGAGGTAGGCGAGGGAACTGAATTTACTGTAACGCTACCGTTAAAGTAAATTTAAACTAAATATTCTGACCTGCCATCTGTGTGAAATACACATTTGTCGTATTAAAAAATCTTCTGCTAGGCAATATATAGTATAAAGGAGGTTTATATATGACAGAATACAATCAAATTTTTGAAGAACTCAAGCATATTGAATGTGCAACAGATAATCTTCTCGAACGAGTGACAGATGTGCTGGAGCATTACAACCCAAATGGTGAATATCAAATTATTGCTGAGGAAGATAATGATTTTATACATGATAATATCAGAGTATATAATGCTTTTTCTGAGGATGGGATGTCACCTTCCATCGCATTAGTTGTTCAGGAAGGATTAGATCATTATGTTGCAAAGGTTATAGATGCTTTTGAATTGCAGAATTAAAATAATAAGAATAAAACCTCCTGTTTTATAGAAAACTAATTGTGATAAAATTTAAGGAGGTATTCAAATGCAAGGTAAAGTTGAAAAAACACATGATCATCTATCTGGAGTAAAATGCATCGTTAATACTTGTCATTATCATACACAAGGTGATTATTGCAGTGCAGCCAAAATTGAAATTCAACCAAGAAATGCATCTCAAAGTGAAGAAACAGATTGCGCAACATTTGTAAGACAATAAAAGAAGGCACGGGAAACCGTGCTCTTTTTGTTAACTCGAAATATTGATACAATCCGCAGCACATTGTCTGCAAGCTTTGACAGAGGCTTGGCAGTGCAAGTCCTCATAAGCCTCACATATGTTAGCGCATCTTTCGCAAAGTTCTGCACAAGAGCTGCATAGTCCAGCAAAAAGATCAGTGCCCTTGGACATGTATGCAGCAGTAACGTAGCATATTTCGGCGCAATCAACCAATATACTTAAGGCTTCCTTCATATCATTGATATCATCGTTTTCCAAGCTTGCTCTGAAGCATTTGTTGCAGGCTTGAGCACATTTTATACAGGAATCAATACAGGCTTGGAGACTTGCAGCATTGTGGTTTAATAATAGCATGGAAACCTCCTTGAACAATAAATTTATCTTTAAAGATAGTATCTCAAAAATGAATATTGACAATACCTTTGCTATCATTTAATATTATTATTGTTAAAAGGGAGTAGTTGTAATAACAAAGTCAACAGACTGGTTTTGAACCTGGCTTTGTAACCTTGATGGTAACGAGACTTTTAGCATAGTCCTGCTATAGGATTATGCTAAAAGTCTTTTTTATTTATAAATGAAAGGATGAGGGAAATGGGAGAAATTTTAGTATTTTTATTCGCAGCAGGAGCTGTAACCTTAGCAGAGATGGGGGATAAGACACAGCTGCTTGCAATGGCTTTTGCCAGCAAATACAAAGCCTCCAAAGTTTTAATCGGGGTTTTCATAGCAACGGTGCTTAATCATGGCTTGGCTGTAGCAGCAGGAAATTACATAACCAGATGGGAAGGGGCTCAGGTATGGATACAGGGAATTGCAGCTTTATCCTTTATATTCTTTGGACTTTGGACCATAAGAGGAGACAAGCTGGATGGAGAAGATAAGAAAAAATCTAAATTCGGTCCTGTAGCAACCGTTGCGATTGCTTTTTTCATAGCAGAGCTGGGGGACAAGACACAGCTGGCAACAATCGCACTGGCAGCTAAATTTCCAACAAGTCCGGTGGCGATATTGATTGGAACAACTACGGGTATGATCATAGCAGACGGAATAGGAATCATCATTGGTGTGGTAATGGGTAAAAAGATTCCGGAAAGAACAGTTAAACTGATATCAGCAGCAGCATTTATCATGTTTGGCTTTATTGGCTGCTATCAGGTTGGAGCAATTATGCTTGGAATGGCATTGCCTATGGTAATGGGAATATTAGCGGTAATTGCGGCAATTACTGCATTAGCAGCTTACCTCTTAATAAGGAATGGAAATGAGGAGCAGGAAGATAAAGCGGAAGAAGCGGCGTAAGCTGCTTTTTTTTCTTAATACATACAACTTTTCGTATAAAAATGGTAAAATTATATAACGTAAGCAAATGATGAAAATTACCGAGTAAGTGAGGTATTATATGAATTTAGTGTATTTAGATAATAGTGCAACCACAAAGCCACATAAGGAGGTTGTTGATGAGGTAGCACAATGTATGGAGCAATATTATGCGAATCCTTCCTCAGCCCACAAGCTAGGGGTAGATGCAGAGAAAAAGCTCAAAGCAGCAAGAGAGAAACTGGCCGTCTTTTTAAAAGCAAAGCCTCAAGAGATCATATTTACTTCTGGCGGCAGCGAAGCCAACAATATGGCTGTACTTGGCGTGGTTTCTAAGGGTGATCATATTATCACAACTAAGATTGAGCATCCAAGTGTAATCAAACTGCTGCAGGATATGGAAAAAGACAGCTTTGAAATTACATATTTGGATGTAGACTGTCATGGATGCATAAACCTTGAGCAGTTATCAAGCTCAATGAAAGAGAATACAAAGCTGATATCTATCATGTATGTGAACAATGAAATGGGTTCGATACAGCCTATAAATGAAATCATAGATATTGTTAGAGAAAAAAGCAGAAAAGCCAAAGTGCATATAGATGCTGTCCAAGCCTTTGGAAAGCTTCCTATGAATGTGAAGGAAATTGGAGCAGACCTCATTTCCTTCAGCGCCCATAAAATTCACGGACCAAAGGGAGTTGGCGCTCTTTATATAAAAGAAGGCTTGCGTTTGCGTCCGCTTATTGCAGGCGGCGGTCAAGAATTTGATATACGCTCCGGCACAGAAAATCTGCCGGGAATTTCCGGCTTTGGAATTGCAGTAGAAATGGCTGCAAAGGGCTTTGAAGATAAGAAACAGTCTATAAGGGCGCTTAAACAACACTTTATAGAGGGCTTGAAGGGCTTTGATAGAATTAAAATCAACAGTCCTTTGGATGAAAAGCATATTGATAATATATTGAATGTTTCCTTTGAGGGGGTGCGGGGAGAAGTCATGCTGCATGCCTTGGAGGATTATAATATCTATGTTTCTACAGGCTCCGCCTGCTCTGCTAAGAAGGGGGCGCACAAGAATTATGTCTTGCCGGCTATGGGGCTTAGCTCGACACAAGCAGAAGGTGCCATACGCTTTAGTTTTTCTTATTTAAACACGATAGAAGAAATTGATTATACTATAGACGCAATAAAAAAAATATTGCCTTTCTTAAGGAGGATAAGCAAATGAACTGCATGTTAGTAAAATACGCAAGTGAAATATCCCTAAAGGGATTAAACAAAAGATACTTTGAAGATCTTTTGGTAACCAATATCAGAAAATCCATAGGAAATGGTTACAGAATTCAAAAGGAATCCGGGAGAATGTACATAGACCAATATTCCGATGAGCTGGCCGACAAGGTAAGAAAAACCTTTGGTGTTACTGCTGTAGCTAAGGCAGAAATCACTGAAAAGGATATGGATAAAATTGGAGAAATTGCCATTAACCAAATGAAGCAGCTTAAAAATGTAAAAACCTTTAAGGTGGAGTCCAAAAGAGGGGACAAGAAGTTTCCACTACAATCCATGGAAATATCAAGGGAAATAGGGGCAATGATCCTTAAAAATGTTGAGGGTCTTACTGTTGATGTCCATAACCCTGAAATAGTTGTAAATGTTGAAATAAGAGATAAGGCTTATATATACACAAAACTCCTTAAAGGCGTTGCAGGAATGCCTTATGGAAGTGCGGGCAAAGGAGTACTGCTGCTTTCAGGCGGGATAGACAGTCCGGTAGCAGGCTATATGATGGCAAAGAGAGGTATGGAGCTGGTAGGCGTATATTACCATAGCCACCCTTATACCAGTGAAAGAGCCAAAGAAAAGGTTGTAGAGCTTGCTAGGAAGCTTGCTGTTTATACAGGCTCCATAAAGCTTTATGTAGCACCCTTTACTGAAATACAAATGCAGATTATAGAGAAGTGTAAAGAAAATGAGTTAACGATCATTATGAGAAGATATATGATGCAGGTAGCTGAACAAGTGGCGAAGAAAGAAAATGCTTTGGCTTTGATTACTGGTGAAAGCCTGGGACAGGTAGCGAGCCAAACGCTTGAAAGCATGTATGTAACCAATAGTGAGCTGGAGATGCCTGTATTCCGTCCCGTAGTAGGGATGGATAAGACAGATATAACTGAAATAGCCAGACAAATAGATACCTTCGAGACCTCTATACTTAATATTTGTACCAAAACATCCAAAAACAAGACCAAGGCTGGATGAGATTAAAAAATCCGAGGAAGTACTAGATAAAGAGCAGCTTATCGCAAATTGTATAGAGAATATGGAGATAATAAAAGTAAATAATTTACAATAGGCGAGGTGAACCAATGAATATCAAGGATAAAAGTTATTATCAGGATAGACGACTGATTGTTTTTAGAGAACTGGTACGGACGCTATGGACAGATGGTTCAGCAAAGAACGTGAAGCAAATAGAAGATGAGTTGATTCATAGAGGGCTGTTTGAAGAAAAGGAAAGACGAATCATTCAAGATTATATCAGGCTTGCCTCCGGGATAGGATTAGAGAATCAGGAGGAGTCTATTGAGGATGCAGTAAATCATGGGATGCATAAAGAAGGGATAGAATATCCTTTGGTTACGGTAGTAAAGGATGTATGTGATCTTTGTGATCATAGGAAGGGGGAGGAACCATGTAAAACGAGCTGTCACCATGGTGCGCTCATTTACAGCATGGAGCGTGGCGTTGAAATTGAAAAAGGCAAATGCCTGACCTGCGGCAAGTGTGTAGCTGCTTGTCCCTATGAAGCACTAAGCGATAAAATAGAGTTTGTGCCGCTTATTAATATGCTTAAGCAGCAAGAGGTGCCGGTATATGCAGCCATAGCGCCAGCTTATGTCGGACAGTTTGGTGACCATGTAAGTCCCGGACAAATCAGAAGCGCGCTCAAAATATTGGGCTTTAAGGATATGATAGAGGTTGCGTTATTTGCAGACTTGCTTACCCTAAGGGAAGTTTTCGAATTTGAACATTTAGTGCACGAGAAAGAGGATTATCTTATTACCAGCTGTTGTTGTCCTATATGGATGAACATGATAATAAAGGGATATCCTGAATTGCTAAAGAACTTTTCTCCTGCTGTATCCCCTATGATAGCAGCAGGCAGGGTGCTTAAGGAAGTGTACAAAAACTGCAAGGTCGTGTTCATCGGACCATGCATAGCGAAGAAAAATGAAGCCAAGGATAAAGATTTAAGAGATGCTATTGATTACGTTTTGACCTATAAAGAATTGGATGAAATATTTAAAGCTTTGGAAATAGATCCGGCTGCACTGCCGGATGAACAGTATGAACAAAGCTCTACCGGTGGAAGAATTTACGCAAGAACGGGTGGTGTTAGCAAAGCCGTAGAACTTTCACTACAGAGATTGGGATATCAAGGCATAGCGTTTAACGCCATTCAGGTAGATGGAGTCAAGGCTTGCAAAGAAATGCTGGATAAGCTGAAAAGTGGAATCGTTGATGCAAATTTCATCGAAGGCATGGGCTGCAAGGGCGGTTGTGTGGGAGGGCCAAGAGCGAATATTGAGGTTCAGAAAGCCACAGATATCGTCAATCAATATGGAAGTGAATCTTTATATCAAAGTCCCGTAGACAATGACAAGATAGGCGTCATTCTTGAAAGAATAGGAATCAACTTTCCGGATGATATATTGCAAGGCAAGTCTATGAAGTTGTTCGGAAGAGATTTAGAATAACAAATAATATGGTTACCCTAGAAGTACACTTATAAAAAGTACAGGATATGAATGTATCCTGTACTTTTTCTGTTCAAGCTTTTTTCCTTTTGAGAAGAATAGCCTGTTGATATGGACGCTTACTTTTCAAGTCTTAGACTCTGAATTGCTTCAGTTAATCTTTTGTCAATTTTGATATCAAGCTCTTGCTCCAAATGCTTTTTAAAGCTGTAATAGAGCTTGACTGCCTTACTTCTCTTTCCCTGCGACATATGCAGCTTAAGTAGTTCAAGGCATATGTTTTCGCTGTATGGTTCTGATGTTAAAGCACGTCTCAAAATCTCTTCAGCCTGCCGCAATTCTCCCACCTTTATATAGAGTGAGCTTAATTTTTGGCATGCCTCCATAAAGATGGATTTTAGTCTTTCCCGCTCGTACAATATCAGGTCTCCATAATCACTGCCTTCCATCAAATCACCTTTATAAACAGTTGTCATTTTTTTCAGGATTTCTATTTGTTTTTGCTCTGCCTGGGTGGTACAGCTTGTTATAAGGGACAACTCGCTGTGGAGACGCGAAAATTCATGTATGTCAAGTGCTAAGGCATCATTCCTCCTTATTTGTAAACCTTCTAGGGTTTCATATATAAAGGCATTGTTTCCTGCAACTTCTGCATTATATTTGGAAAGTATTTTTCTTAGAAAATATAGTGCTGTACGCTGTGAAGAGATTGCGGACTTGCTGTCCGAGTCTGGCCAGAAAACTTCTGTCAGCGTCTCTTTTGACATGGCACTGCCTGCGTTGAGCAGTAGATATTCGAGAAAGCCCTTAACCTTTTTGGTTTTCCATTCAGTGTCAGGTATTTTAATTCCGTTTACCCAAACCTCAGGCTTACCAAATAGAGATGCCTTTACAAAATAAAGCTGTTCAGGTTTATCCCCTTTGTATGTGAAGATAAAATCATCAGTAAATGTTGCAATGAGACTTTCATCTATAGATTTTATCTTTTCTCTTAAGTACTTTACCGTCTTGCGGCTATAAAATTTATACAATAGCTCCTCGGCATGAAAGCTGCAATAGCCGTATCGTATACTTCGCAGCAGCATTTCAATCAGGGTAGGAATATGGATATCCCAGAACATGAAATATTTATTGCCAGCCGCCAGATCCATTGCTTGCTTCAGAGAGTAGTGTCCCTGTTCCGTATTGTTGGAGGCAAAATACAGTTTTGCTAAATGAAAGTAGGAGCCGCAGAGTACCTGATATCCCTTTTTTGCCTTTACTGCCGCTATGGCTGTAAGTATGCAGTGTTCAGAAAAGGCGAAATCTCTTGACTCCCTTGCAATAGCCCCCAGTATGGTCAGTGAAGTTTCATAGACCAGCATGCCGGGGCATGCCCTTTCTATTATTGTGAAATCCTTACGGGCTTCCTCAAGGTTCGGTGCTGGGCTGTTATGTTGTATGTACCAAAGACGCCGGAGCAATCTGCATGACGCAGCCATTGCCTTATTGCTTATTTGGTTGTAATGGAAAACAGCGTAATCCAGCATTTCAAAGGAAGCTTCTGCGTCTAGTGCCAAGTAGCGTTCAAAAGCAGCCAGACGTCTTCCGTTAGCCAACAGATATTCATAATCGTATTTTTCGCCAATCGCAAGGATTTCGGCTATGTGTGACGGCATACCGTCTTTTTCATTTTTTAGAGACAAGACGGTGGCAAGAAAAAGCAGAATGAAGCCTTTGGCAGGCTCAATATTTTTAAAGTTATGCAATATGAGTGCTTTTCGCATACAACGCTCTGCATCATCAAGCTTGCCGAGACAGAAATAAATGATACAGGAGAGGATTAGATACAGCCATTGGCAATCTTCTGGAAGAAGCATGTACAAAACGCTTTCGCTTTGTTCTTCTGCTACAGAGAACCGTTCTTCGCCTATAGATCGCACCATATCAAGTATGGCCAATGTGTTTCTTAATTCAGCCGAAGTATTTTGCAGCTGTTTGGAGATGTCCGGCGTCATTTCCAGTAATCCTTTCATATCGTTATTACATATTAAAATGTAGATTAAAACAGTGGCTACATTAAAATATACCTCAAGATTGTTATCAAGCAATGCCTTTTTGATGACCTTTTGAAGGGGAACTACCATTTCCAGCTGCCTGCTGTTCGGCATCAGCTGTGCTTTATACATTAAGAGAATCGGATTGTCCCTGATCATCGCCTCAGGCAGCAAATCTAGCCAAAGCTTCAATTGTGCTGTCTCTCCGATTAAAAACTTATTAAAGCCCACACTTATTACCATGTCCAGAGCTGAAACAGAATTCCCGCATTTCGCCAGATGCTCCGCAGCCCGGCCGTAGGTAGAATTGCTAATATAATATCCGGCAGCTTTTAGGTGAAGTTCAGCAATATGTTCGTCAGAATAACGACATTTTAGAATATATAGCAGAAATTCTCGGAATAAAGAATGGAAACGGTATACAATAGGATCTCCTGGGATCCTTTGGATGAACATTCCAAAACCCATACACTGCTCCAGTAATAATTTTATATCATTGGTTTCAAGTATTTCTGATGCCTCGATCTCAGAAAAGTCCTGAAGCAGTGCAAGCTTAACAAGAGCTTCCTGCGTATCGCCTTCGACAGATTTGAGTACTTCTACAGACATATATCGAAACAAGGCATCTTCATGAGTCAGATTACCGGCTTCAAATGATGCAATGTCAAGATCTTTACTTTTGCCTGCCTGGCATAAGATGATGATACCGGCTATCCAGCCTTCCGTGTTTTTCGCTATGATGTTCGTCAGCTTCCCAGCAGTTGCGCTTTGACCTATACTGCGCATGAAGTCCTCTATTTCAGCATTCTTGAAAGCAAGATCATCTGTACCAATCTCTAAAATCTTTTTTTCAAGCTTTTGCTTTTCTGTAAATAGATTAAGGTTTGCCCGGCTTAATATGAAAATTGCACAGGATGGAGGCAGGTTATCAAGCATATACCTTGTCATATCGCAAATATCCTGGACTTGAGCTACGTTTTGAAAATCATCCAGTACTATATATGTCTCGGTTTCACTGATCTGGCTGTGATATGTCCACATCTCTTGACAAATCATTGAAATCAGATGCTGCGGCTGTAATTGCATATCCGCGCAATCCTCAAGAGTTTTCCTGGACTCTGCAAACTCAGGGATTTTCGACGGAAAAAGGGCTTCTGAGAGGTGGGTGATAAAAATAGATTGGTTTTTATCCTCCGGGTCCAGACGATACCAGCATACTCTGGAAGGTATGACCGATTGGCGGTTAAAATATGATACCGCAAGAGTGGTTTTCCCGTAGCCAGCAGGCGCGCATATAGTAACTGCCCTGCAAGAATCCATATTTTTCTGAAGCCTGTGAAGTCGGTCTGTCAGCAAAAAATTTCCGGACAGCTCAGGCATAATTAACTTGCTCTTTAATACGGGAATGCTGTTCATACCATAGACCCCCTAATATATTTTTCAATATAGCTTATAAAAGCTTATAAATTTAAAATATTTTTCTATATTTTACCATAGATAAATGAATTATAAAATGGTTTTTTCTGTTGATTTACAAGGGTCTCAGGCAGAAATAAGGTCTCGTTTCCATTTTATATTTTTTTGATGGCTGTATTGTAAAATTGATAAAGAAAATTAAAATAGATACTCTTAATCTTTACCTTAAAAAGGGGGTTAACCTATGGTAGCAAAGTGTGAAAATTTAATTGAAGGAGAGATTCAGTATGAGTGAAAACAATAAATCACAGGAGACATCAAAAGAAAACATCGGATATGAGTTTTTGGCAGAAGACATTGAAAAAAATAAAACAGTAGCGGGGTTGGCTTATATACTTTTCTTTTTGCCGCTGCTTGTCTGTCCGGATTCCAAGTTTGGTAAATTTCACGCCAATCAGGGATTGCTGCTGCTTATTACCAGTATACTAGGAAGTGTCCTGTTGAGCATTATTCCCTTCCTCGGCTGGGTATTGCTGCCTTTGTTTAGCATAGCCGTGTTGGTTATAGCCATAGTTGCACTGATAAATGCCATGAATGGCAAGGTAAAGGAGCTGCCCTTTATTGGGAAGTTCAGATTACTTAAATAGAACAGAACTCTGTGAACGGTCTTTTATTTTAGAATAGTGATTTAACAGTAGAAATTAAATAAGCATATAAAATAAAATTTCAGGAGGAAAAATAATGACACGTAAATTATTAGTAGTATTTTTGATTATGGCAGTATTTATCTGCACCTTACCATTTACAGCAATAGCGGAGGTAGAGCCACCAAGTGCCATAGGCGCCCCAGAGCATTTTGGTGTCAGTCCTTATTATGGGGATGCCGTATATTTCACATTCAGCGTCCCTGAGGATATGCGCGCCTATATTGTGAAACGGGCAGCGGATGATCCGGATAATAAGCAGAACTTCTCAGCACACTTCCAAATCGACTATAAAATCGACAATGGAAGCTGGCATTCCACACCGGCCTGGGACTCACCCAAAACTGTCCCCGACTTAGTAGATGACCAGTATTTTACTTTTTCCAACGAAAGAAAATATAGTAATAGCGAAAGGTGGAGCATGACCGGACTGTTCCCTGAGGATGAAGCTCTGAAACCCTTTGCTGAGGGGGGCTGGGACTATCTGAAAAGTCATTCTATAACCTTCAGGGTACGCTTTTCAGAGTCTTTTGATAACGGTGAGACCTATGTCCTATCACCCTGGTCGAAGGAATTTACCCTTTCTGCCAATGCAAAGGCTGATTACAACAAGCTCATCAACCATATCCCCACCTTGGTATCAGCAGATGTGAAAACTGCAGGAGGCGGAGAGCCTTATTTTGATGTAAAGCTAGGCAGGCTACCGGATGAGGTTCAGGATTTAAATGCCATGACAGGAGGTTCTGTACGAGCCGAGGTGTGGATGAGAAGAGCCGGAGACAAGGACTTCAAATATATACATTATGAGTGGGCTAGTTTAGAGATATTGGAAATAGAGGCAAGCGACTACTTTAATGATGAAAAGCAAAGTTACGACGCTGAAGGCTATGAAATAAAAATACGATATGCGCTGGATTTAAG
The DNA here is from genome assembly GCA_029256325.1 of Clostridia bacterium. GTDB lineage: Bacteria > Bacillota > Clostridia > Lutisporales > Lutisporaceae > GWB2-37-7. The sequence goes on along the minus strand of JAQSYD010000019.1, from coordinate 19,492 downwards.
GGAATACAAGCAGGCCGGCATTGACAGCACGACTAACGTGGATATTTACAGCCCTTTTTCCAATGTGATTTCCCACAATATGCCATCATGGAGCGATGCTTCTACCTGGGCGACACCCGAGCTTAAAAAGGCTGATGAAGCAGGACTGATTCCTGATATTTTAAAGGGTGAGAATATGACAAAGCCTATCACTCGTGAGGAGTTTGCAGAGCTGGCAGTCAAGCTTTATGAGAAGACCACTGGAAAAACAGCAGAGGTTGTATCACCCAATCCCTTTACCGATACGAAGAATTCTGAGATACTGAAGGCCTTCAAGCTGGGTGTGACCACCGGTACTTCTGCAACCACCTTTGCGCCAAAGGAGCTTACCAACCGTGAGCAGGTTGCTACTATGCTGAGCCGTGCCATCAGAGTAATGGCGCCTGGAGGAGATTTCTCAACGGCTGGTGCACCGACCTTCTCAGATCAGAAGGATATTTCCTCTTGGGCATTGGAGCACGTGAAATTCATGAGTAAAGCAGGCATAGTAAAAGGCACTAATGGAAAATTCATGCCAAAGGCAGCCACAAGTGCGCAGGCAGCAGCAGGATACGCAACCACTACAAGGGAGCAAGCCATAGCTATGAGCGTACGTTCCTATGAACAGTTCAAATCAAGCAGCACTGCACCGGCTCCCACACCTGGCATGAGTACAGGGACGGCTGGAATAGCGGGTGTATGGGATACCCATATGGCAACAGGGACGCCACAGGATATTCACCTGACTTATGTTTTCAACAGTGATGGCACCTATAATTACCTTATCCGTTCAACCTATGATTATTCATGCAATGCATACAAAGGAAACTACCAAATCGATAACGGCAAAATACTATTTACCGGAGTTTCGAAAATTCTCTTCTATTACGATAAGCCCGACTACAGAAGTCTGATGGCAGAAGCTGAAAAAGCAGGCTATCAACCTACTGATAACCATGAAAGGACATTTGTAATAATCAACAGTGACAAAATAGAAATTAATGATTTATCTTATAAACCAGTACAAAACTAATGTTTTGAACATCTCTGAAATTAACTTAAACTGCCTGCAATATTGCATGTGTGTAACAAAGAATAATGAGATGTTAATTCATAAGGAGGGAATATCATGAAAAAGCTGGTGATGGTTTTATTAGTATTGATACTGGCATTCTCAGGATTTGCAGGTTGCTCAGAGCAAAATATTTCCACTGACGGACAGAAAGTGGAGCAGGCAGGGGGAGCACCTGAAAATTCAGCGACCAAAAGCGCATCCGGCGACAACAGTTCTGTGACGCTGGCTGAAATCCGAAAGTCTGCCGAGGGAGCCGGCTATAATGTCTCCGATGGACACCAATTGGTTTACATGGATGACGTGGCTGAGGGCTTTACCGTGCAAATTATAGCGGATAATCAGGATGTGCTTTATTCTGTCATTGAGTGCAAGACCGAAGATGCCGCAATTAAAAATGCCAAGGCTATTGACGATGCGGGCTACAATATTGCCATTCGTAATGGGAAAATCCTCAGCTGTTACGGTGTGGACAAAAAGGATGGAATCAGTAAAGATATTCTTGCTTCCATAGTGGTGGGGAAACCAATTTCAAATAAATAGGTCGTGAAATATGCAAAAGTAAAATTTATGATCAAAGTAAGATTGCATAAAGCATTTTATTTTGCAAAAGCCACGAATACAAGGTAGTATTCGTGGCTTTCATGTTTTTGGGACTGCCTTCAATAAAAATTCTTAATCGATTGCTGATTGCTTTGCATGGAATCGATCTTTATCAAATTGTCTATTTGTTTTTATACTCAGCCAGCAGCAAATCTACCATACGTCCGTAGCTGTAGATGCCATCTGTTTGTTTATTGGATTTTAGGTAGGTATCATTGACTCTTTCTTGCAGCTCCTCTACTGGTCCTTCAAATTGCTTCCAAAATTCAGTGTTATATTTTAAATCTCTTTTCACACCTTCACTGTATTTTGCCGTCAATTTCTTATAGCTTTCAATATCATATTGATAAAGCGTATTCATGGAGTAAATTGTAGCTAAAAGATAGCCCGAATATTGGAAATCCACATCTTTGTGTGCTTTGCATGTCAAATAGGCTATAAAGTTAGCTTCATCCTCGCGGGCAAAGCCTCTTTGATGTGCCATTTCATGATTGATAGTAGAGGGCAGCATGAAATCTGGCACCAGCTTATTTACATTTGCTTCGCCTGTATAGGGGAAGTATATGCCTGCTATGCCTGTATAGCAAAGCTGGCGGGATAAAATAACACCCTTTGCTCTACCAAAAGTACCTTTGAAGATCGGGTATGTGGTGGATAGCTTATGATAGCCTGCATCAGCACGCATTATTGCACCCTTAAAGCCTGAATCCAAGTACATGATGCCAGCATCATTCTCTTTAACTTCTGCTCTCAACTGATTTGTTTTATCAATCAGAGTAGAGCTAAGCTCCTTCAAATCAGCTATAGTGGATTTTTCAATCTTATAGCCTAAGCTGTAAGCCAGCGGCTGCCTATAGTAGTTAAAGCCCCACAGCAGTAAAAAAAGGCAATACGCAATGCTAATGGTACACAGGATATTTAAAATCGCATGGAGGGCACTTTGCAGCTTATTATCAGACTTCCAGAGGTTAAATAAAAATTTAATGAAAGTGGCTGTCATCGCAGCAATGAATGAATAGAGCAATATCTCCGCAAGGGATATAGGCAGTAAACCGCTTAGATTGCTCAAAAGCTTGCCTATAGGCGGATACAATAGTCTTGAATACAGCGCTTCCGTTAAAGCAGGATTAAAGTATAATAGCTCCTTTATAAGCAGCGCTATTGGAAGAAGTAAAATCAGAGCAACTTTAATTTTGAGTCTTGGTATTTTCATAGTATCATTCCTGTCTGTGCAATACATTAATCATTATGTATTCATTGTATAGAATAGTTACATACTTTTCAAATACTTGGCTAAATTAAATGATATAGTTTTCAGGAGGTAATTTAATGGGTATTGAGCTTACAAATATGGAATTAGAGGATTTAAATAATATATTGCACGAAATATCACGAGGGAATACAAGGGACATGACTACCTTTAGAGATGTTCTGCTGGAAATGTATGGAGGAATGAATATAAAACAATACCAAAGACTAGAGGGATTTCTTAGAAGTGAATTAGGTCTTAACAGTGATTCAGAGCTGTGGAATATGGATAATCAACAAAAACTGAAGATCATAGAATATTTACATTAAGTGAACATTTCAGAGCATGTGTGAAGCCTGCTCGGCTTTTCAGGGTGAGTTTCCATAATACTTAAACTTTCTTTGGAATATAATAATATGAGTTATTTTCTTATGCTATAATAAACTTAATTATTATTTCAAGGAGAAAAGATTAATGGATAATCAGTTTAATTCCCGTGCCCTAGAGGTAAATTTGGCTGAAACCAGATATAAGACAATCATTCTTCCGGATAAGCATAGTTGGTTTTTAGAGTTATCCAAGTCTTATTGGGGAATTCACAAAAGAACGGAAGAATTCATCATGGAGTACAATCACCCTTATGTAAATTACGATTATGTAATAGAAAACCTTCATAATATATGTCTGGCAGATTTGTGGTTATATAACTCCAATGAAAAATCCGAAGAAGCGCTTATGGTTCTTGTCGAGATATTTCAAAATATGATGAGCAAGGACTTGAAGGAAAAGCTGAGAGAACAGCTTATTACAACAATGATGAAGTTTATTGACCGTCTTGCAAAGCTGGGCAATTATCCTTCAGTCATTATCCATAGGTGTCTTTTTATTATAAAAGCAGATATGAAACAGTATGAGATATTGTACATACGAAATTCCGGCTATTTTAAGACCTATTTAAACAAAATCGCAGAGGAAGAGGAATATCGTCAAGAAATATTTGATTTGACGAAAGACCTTCTAAGTAAATGCATTATATATTGGGAAAAATCTTCTATGGTTGAGGCATGGTTTGAGGATAAAAAGCATTTGTTCAAAGAACGCAGCAGAGAAAAGCTTAAACTGCTGGGCAAACCTTTTTTTGATGAGCTTCACCTTCAGCTGAAGGAAGCCTCCAACTGGCATGAGCTCACTGAAATCATGTTTTTCAACGACATTGCTAATTATTTTCGTAGATATATTGAGCAATTGGACAGTTCCCTGGAGAAAATATACTTTTTATTCTATTTGCTTCATAGTCCCGCAATGTCCCAGCTAACAAATCATCTTTTGTACGATCTGAACAGGATATTAAGAGATGTTTTTAAGGAGTTGGATGAATCAGAGGTAAACTCTTTTTTAGAAAATATTATCGATTTGTTTGAAGAGTTAAAACCGCAGCATATTACTACGGTATTGGACTGTATTTCCACCCTTGGAAAAGGAGTAATAGATACCAAGGATCAAAAGATAATTTCTTTCTTTATAAATAAGCTGATTCATTTTGGCTTTGTGCATCCTGGTGAAATCTCAATAAGCAGTGATTGGCAAATAAGAGTAAATACAAATCATATAAAAAACATCCGTATATGGCTAGAGCTGATTGGTTACTCACCTAGTACTTTGAAGGAGCTGCTTTCTGCACTTATCGTGAATCTGAAGCTAGGCGGCATATTTATTTCTGATACAGATTTATTCCAACGAGATGTTACAAAGCTGCTTAACTCAAACATTGCTGCTGTATATAAGCAAATCAAGCAGCTGGCAAGAAATTTCCCTGTGTATTTTAAGGAAATTGGTGCAGAAGGCAAGCTGCGTGAAGTTACAACGGTGATTGATGAGCTTTCTTATAGAAAGGACAGACTGATTCACTTTTTGCGTAAGCAGGTTCATACAGAAAGCAATAATACCCATGTAGAACTGACTAAAAAGATACTTCAGTTTTGGTATGATGGAAACCTAGAGCAGCTAAAGCAGGCAATCCCCTTAGATGTATATGAGTCCATCGAACTTGAGGGAGAATGGTTTGTTGATGTGCATAAAATAACGAAAGAACTTTGTGCTATGAAGCAGGCAAACCCGGAAAAGCTATTAGAGCTGGAGGAAAAGGAAATAGAAGCTGCTCTTGCAGATATCGAGATAGAGAATGAGCGAGATAAGAAACGAGTTTCACTCATCTTTCAATTGTATAATCTGCTATTGGAAAAGTACTCCTTGGAATCGGGCAATATTGTATCGATATTAAAAGGTTATCGTTTTTTCAACAACAATGAAATATTGAAGCTTAGTCATCTGCTTGAAAACAGCGATGCCAAAGCAGCCTTGCATGAGGTTTTTAGACTGATGCACCACTTGAAGCAGGTTATATTAGACACAGAAAGCAGTGAAGCTTTGGAAAATATCTATTATAAACGTCATGTGGCAGTTGGCATACCTTCCATGTACGGTCAATATCTAGAACCAAAATTTGAGGCATTGGGCTTGATGTTCAGGCTGGAGAAGGTGGCCTCCAATTTGATGGAAAAGCTGGTAGGAGATATTAATCCTGACTATTTAACGGCAAAAACATTACAGGATATATATGATATTTTTGCGCTTTTTCAAGAAGGATTGGAGCTGGATGGTATAGAAAATCAAGGCTTTAATTCAAATTTCCAGATGCTGAAGTACAGCTTGACCTCCCCAAGCTTTTCCTTGGATCAATATATAAATATTTTTCAGTTTATGGCGCAAAACGTAAAAGAGATCATAAACGAATATTTCTTAAGAGTGTATGACCACTCCTTAAAGGTTGTCATTCATCAGTTAAAAGGAGAGGGACTAGGGGAAGAGGAAGCAAAGGAAGTCTATCTAAAGACTTCAGAAAACTTCTATAGGGAAGTATTATCCTCTGCGTTTCTCATTCAACAATTGGATAACTATATTTCAAATATCGTAAATAGTTTGAGAAATTTGGTGGATAATCATAGTAGTGAATTCATTAAGAATATGTTGACTTATAACCCGGATTTGATGATAAGTCCATTGTATAAGCCCACTGTAGATATCGATAGCCAAGTGTTTGTGGGAGCAAAGGCATACTACCTGAAAAAGCTTAATTCCTATGGATTCCCAATCCCTACCGGCTTTGTACTGACAACAGAGCTTTTTAGACATAAGAATACGATATTAAATCATTCATATATGAATCAAGAATTGGATAATTTAATAAAGGAGCAAATAGAAGAAATAGAAAAAATAACAGGGTTGGAGTTTGGCAATCCAACCAATCCGCTTATGCTCTCTGTAAGATCTGGAACAGCAATATCCATGCCTGGAGCTATGAGCACCTTTTTAAATGTGGGTTTAAATGATGAAATTGTTGAGGCACTGAGCCAAAAACCAAATTTCAGCTGGACTTCTTGGGATTGCTATAGGAGATTTATACAAAGCTGGGGAATGTCCTGTGGAATAAAAAGAGATGTTTTTGACAGTATTATCATTAACTACAAGAAAAAGTATAAGGTAGAGCAAAAGGTGCAGTTTACGCCGGAACAAATGAAGAATATTGCTATTTCCTACAAGCAGGTTTTGAAGGATCATGATATTCATATTGAAAAAGAGCCTTATAAGCAGCTTAAGCAAGCAATCATCAGCGTAATAGAATCGTGGGGCTCTCATCGAGCTAAATCCTATCGAGAGCATCTGCAAATTGCGGATGAATGGGGAACAGCAGTTATTGTTCAAAAGATGGTGTTGGGAAATATCGCATTAAACTCAGGAACAGGTGTAGTATTTACCCATGATCCGAATCAAAATAAACCGGGGCTAAATCTTTATGGTGATTTTACGCTTTGTAGTCAAGGGGAGGATATTGTAGCAGGTTTGGTTCATACTCTTCCGGTAACTGAAATACAGAGAAACACCAGCTACACAGATAGTCCACTGTCCCTGCAAAGCTCTCATCCGGAGATATATGCCAGACTTATAGAGCTGTCAAATCAGCTTATTGATACTTATGGGTTTAATCATCAGGAAATAGAGTTTACCTTTGAGTCAGAAAAACCGGAGGACTTATATATTTTGCAGACAAGAGACCAAAACATCAACAAGCAGGATATAAAGGCAATTTTTGATAGTCCTGTCGATGGGATGAGACTTGCAGGAAGAGGAATAGGCATTGGCGGTGGCGCTATGAGCGGTATGATTGTATTTGATCAAAGAGATATCCAAACGCTGAAAAAGGCGAATCCCGAAGCAAAATTCATATTGGTACGTCCTGATACAGTGCCTGACGACATACCTATGATATTTAAATGTGATGGCCTGGTAACTGGAAAGGGCGGGGCTACATCTCATGCTGCTGTTACGGCTTCAAAGCTTGGCAAGGTTTGTATCGTTAATTGCAAAGCTTTAAGAGTAAATGAGCAGAAAAAAGAATGCGAAATTAATGGAGTGGTTTTGAAGCCCGGGGAAGTCATTTCAATTGATGGAAACTTAGGAAACATTTATTTGGGCGAATATCCAATCAGCTTTGTTTAGCGTCGAAATAGGCAGTATTTCTGCAAAATAGGGAGTTCTTTTATGTATATTGTAGCTTATAACGTTAAATAAGATATACTATATTTGAATTATAAGGTTAATGTGCTACAATAAAGAAGGTATTTAAATATTAAAGGGGTGCAATAATGGAATCATCACTTAAAAATAAAAACCTGCTGGGTATAAACGGCATGGGTAGAATAGGTAAACTTACCTTTTGGAATCACTTGGTTGTAAGACATTTTGACGGATATGTCATCAACGCAGGAAGAGAAGTAGGTAGAAATCTTGATGATGTAATACATTTTTTAACCAACGATTCTACATACGGTTCATTGGACAGATTTTTATATGGCTATACAGGCAAAAAATGTGAAGTGAAAATTGTAAACGAAGCAGAAGGTTTGCTTGAGTTTGAAGGAATGCCTGTAAAAATCTTAAGAAGCGAAAGAAATCCTAAGAATATAAACTGGGCAAAAGAAGGCGTTAGAATCGTTGTTGAATGCACAGGAACATTTATTGACCCAACTGTACCTGCTGATCATCCTAGGGGGAGTGCAAGAGGCCACTTAGAAGCAGGAGCAGAAAAGGTCATCGTAAGTGCTCCATTCGGCATCAAGGATTCTTCTATGAGAATGCCTGAGGACAGCGGCTTATTCGTGTATGGCATCAACCATATGACCTATGATCCAGCAAAACATCATGTGTTATCCTCCGCAAGCTGTACAACAACAGGTCTGGCTCATATGATGAAGCCATTGTTGGAAACGGAAGAAACATCACATATCATTACTGCTTCTATGTCAACGGTACACTCTGCAACAAATAACCAAGACATATTGGATGCAGTACCTGCGGCAAACACGAAGGATTTACGTAAAAATCGTGCAGCCTTGAATAATATTATACCTACAACAACTGGGGCTGCGAAGGCATTGGAAGAGGTATTGCCTCAAATAAAAGAATTCGGCTTCATGGCGGATTCGGTACGTGTACCAACCAGCACTGTTTCCTTGATTGCATTAAATATAACCTTTAGAACAAAGCTTTCAAGCGCAGGAGAACCAGTTATTAATCAGGAATTTATTAATGACATATATAAGAAGGCAGCAGAGGGAGCGCAGAAGGACTTGTTGATTTTCAGTGAAAAGCAAAATGTATCTGCAGATTTCCAAGGCTACAGAGCTTCATGCATTATTGAAGGACATGAAACTCATACAAGAACTGGCTTTTTACAGCTTGATTCAGCAATACTGCAAGAATATGGCATGGAGAATGCACAGGATGTTAGAATTCCAGTTACCCATGCGAAGATATTTGGCTGGTATGACAATGAATTCGGCAGCTATGTAAACAGCTTGGGTAAGTTAACCGTTTATGTTGATAAAAATATGCTGTAAAAGCATATTGTAATAAAGTTTCACTAGCAAAAACTCTTCATAATTTGATGCAGCCCGACGGGCTGCAATTTTTTTTACTGATGTGTTATAATTCTATGTAAATACGGAAAAATGCAGCGAAGCTTTACTGTGTTTATAGGAGGCTGGGGATGAAAAAGGTTATTTTAATAGGCATGCTGCTTGTGTGCATATTGCTATTGACAATGTGTGAGCAAGCTTCTGACAATATTCTAGAAAAGCCGATAGAAATGGAGCAAGCTGTAGATAAAGGTACGGAGCAGCCAAAGCAGGAGCAAGCGGTAGATCATACTACAGGGCAATTAAAGCAGGATACATTAGAAGTAAAAGAGCCTGCTGTACAAGAGGTTTTTGCCCAAAGCTTTGAATACTACTCCATAGACAAAGAAGTCGAAAAACGAATCGTGGGGATTTCTTGGAAGCAAAACAACACGATTAAGCTGGAAGATTTGTGCTATTTAAAGGTTACCTATTGGGGCTTTGATGAAAAACCACATATAGGTGAGTTAATTGTAAATAAGGATATCGGTCACGAAGTGATAGAGATATTCCAGGAGCTGTATGAAGCAAAATTCCCAATTGAAAAAATGAAGTTGATTGATGAATATGATGGGATTGACAGCAAGTCTATGGCGGATAATAATACCTCTGCATTTTGTTATAGGGAAGTGGATGGAAAACCCGGGAAGCTCTCAAAGCATAGTTATGGAATCGCAATAGACATTAATCCCGTGCAAAACCCTTATGTGTATCAGGAAAAGATCGCACCGGAAAAGGGAATTGAGTATATTGACCGCAGTAAGACATCAAAAGGTATGATCACTGCAAATGATGTGTGCTATAAGGCATTTACCAATCGAGGCTGGACGTGGGGCGGGGATTGGAAATATGAAAAGGATTATCAGCATTTTCAGAAGTAGCAGAATGGAAAATGTGATGTTGGATAGTGTGAAAATGTAAGCTAATGTATAAGGGTGCATTTTAGAAGATTTGTGTATGTACTCTGTGAATAGTCAGTACAGTCAAATCGAATATCATGCACCATATATATTAGCCTTTATTTTTTAGTTCCCAGCAACTGCAATATTATGCATCATCAGGGCTTTTGGTCCCTTGTAGCATAATGGCTGGAGTGATTCCTTGGCATTGCACTGCTGAAGCTCTCTAGATAAATACATATTATTTTGAATGTTGTTAAGGTTTCCTGAAATTGAACCACCGCTTACTGCAGTTCTTGTCTTGCCGTCATAATGCCAGCCAAGTCTGATTTCGCCGGCGAAATCACCAGTCATAGGGTTAATCATAAAATCAGAGAAAGCAGCTATTTCAAGATGTGGGACCAAACGCATTTCTTCGATACTCTTGCTTCCGCCTTCAAACACAAAGTTATTTATTCTTCCTGTTGGTTCAACATTCAGATAATGGCAGTATTGAGTTGTTCCCCAGTACTTCAGGAGCACGCCTTTATCAATAATTTTATGAGCTGAAAGTACAACACCATCATCATCTAAGGGAGCTGAAACTGCAGAATTGTTAAGTGCAGGATCAATGGTCAGGTTAATCTTATCCCCCTGAATATTTTCCCCTTGAATACTTTCATGAAGCTTTGCTGTTGATACTTGTTGATATACATATTGAGCATTAGATTGCATATAATAATGCTTTAAAAGCTCTGCTACTGGCTCTCCCTGCAAGATTACCGTAAAGCCTTCCAAGTTTTGAGTGGCTTGAGTAGAGGCTTTTTCTTTACTCATTTCCAGCATTTCCTGTGCAGTCCTAGACAACGCTTCAGGCTCAAAGTCAGCAAACGTCAGGTCTTTGTAAAGCTCAACTTCTTCTCCGGTATCCTTCCAGCTTGTTATAAATTCTATATGTCCGCGGTAATTTGCGTAGCTATAGTGAACACCTCTAGAGTTCATTATTGTAGTAATATTCTTATTCAGGAATAGCTCACTAGAGCCTATATAGCCTTTTTCATCGTTATCATAAGCGTAAAGCGCAGCTTTTAGCTTTGGCATCCACGTAGCTAAGGGAGCATTGTCAAATTCACTGGAAAGTGGTTTGATTTCTTCCGTTGATTTTTCAGGGACAGGATAATATTTATTTTTGATAAAGGAAGCAGAAAAAGCAGCATCATCTACTGCCGTTGATATTTCTTCATCAGTCATGGTAGGATGAATATTGATTGTAGAGGAACCTCTGAATTTCACCCCGTTTTCTTCAAAATCCTTATAAACAGTAATAGTGATATGGTTGACTTGTATGGATCTCGGCATATCAATCTGCTTTTTTATAATAAACAGCTCATTTGCTGTTGTTAGATTCTGAACAATTTTCCAATCACTGACGTCTTTATGGTTTTTTAATATATTAATAATTCTATCCAACATTATCCTAACCTCGCTTTTGTCTTGATATAAGGCCCGCCGCTGGAATTCTTTACATATTCCTTATAGCCTTTGCCGCACATGCCGGAGCCTCCGAGCTGCATATGACCGGATACCATGCTGATATTGGAAAGCAACTCAGGGACATAGCCCGTCATAATAATGGGAGATACGATTTTATCTGTTAGCTTTCCATTTTTAATTTCTACTCCTTTTAGTATGATGCATTGAATACCCCAGTTCTTAGGGTCTTCCATGCCGCCTTCTGAATCAAGGAGCATATATCCGTGTTCTATGGAAGAAATCATATCCTCCAGATTGTCATTGCCACTGGCTATGACAGTGTTGGTCATACGAGCATAGGCTTTTCTTTCGTAGGATTGTCTTTTGCCGTTGCCTGTAGGGGTGGTGCCCAATTTCAGTGCAGACAGCATATCTGATATGCCTGTCTTTAGAATCCCTTTATCAATTACAATTGTATCTGTACCTAATACACCCTCGTCATCAAACAAATAGGAGGATACGTGCTGCGCAGATTTTGCACCCTCATGCATTGTAACAAGCTTTGAAGCTACCGGTTTATCTATATATTCTACGGCTTTAGCGCGGCCCTTTACAAACATATCCATTTCAACACCATGTCCAAAGGCTTCATGGGCAATTAAGCCTGTAACATCAGGGCTGCAGATTACGTCATAGGTGCCGGGTATCATGGTTACCGCATTCAGCATATTTTCGCTTTCTCTGGCAACCTCATCTATGTAAGGAACCATTTCATCGATAATTTCTACTCCCTTTAGTCCGGAGAAAGCTCTGTAATAAAACTTATTGTTCTGACCTTTTCGGCTCAAAGGCATTAAATAACCTTGACTCCAAATATATGATTGTTCAAGCTCCTTTTTAGTAGATAAAAACAGTTTAGATATATGTACAATATCAAATCTGACTCTGTAATCTACAATATAAGGAGAACCTTTGGAACCCCTATCCATAATATTTGTAAGCTTTTCGATAATCTCCTTGGAGCTTACACTTTCCGGAAGTACCGCTACATCACCATAGAAACTTTCATTCATTATTTCTTCTTGCACGACAGGATAGCTTTCAAAGCTTGAATCCGAAAGACACTTTTGATAAGTGTCTAATTGAGTGGACAGATATGAAGCAAATGAATTTATATTATCCTTTGGCAGTTCATTAAAGGAAAATTCGCTATAGCCAAACCCATTGTATGTTCTTAAAACAAAGCCTCTTTCAGACCAATTTGAGTCATTTACACTGATTGTGCTTTGGGTAACCGCATAGTTTTTACCTTTAGAATCACAAGCCAGAATTGAAACATATTTATACTTTTGAGATAGAAGCTCGATCAGTTTTTTAAGCGTAGCTTTTTGTTCTGATAGATAAGATGACAACTGAACCTTCAAAGCAATCCCTCCTAGATGTTATCAATATTATAATAATCTAATTTTACCAATTTCTGATGGCTGCTACAACAACTTTTAATAAAATATTTGATTATTATGAAAGTTCATTGGCATAAAATATTGCCCATAAAAAAAATTCGGTTATACCGAACTTTTTGAGAAATGTTATTTTATTTAATGGCTTATATCTTTGTAGTTTCTTTTATCAATATACATAAGATAATCTGCGTTTTTAAACAATGAGGTTAAATCCTCACCGTCGTCGGGGAAGGTGGATAATCCATAGCCAAAAGAAATATTTAGTATTTCCAGGTTATTCAACTTAAAAGGAACCTCGTTAAAGGATTGCCTGATGTTTTGCATAATTTCATGTACTTCTTGGGCTGATTTATCTTTATATACCATAGCAAATTCATCGCCGCCGACTCTACCAAAAATCGCAGGTTTTTGTTCTATATTGGAGATATGCTCAGTTAGTGTAACAATCAGTTTGTCTCCTATTTCATGTCCAAAGGTATCATTTGTAAGCTTCAAGTCGTTCATATCAAGTACTACCAGTGTAAAGATCTGCTTTTTTTGAATATAATCCTTATGCAAAGTGCTCAATTGCTCTTCAAAATAGGCTCTGTTGCAGACCTTGGTTAAGCTGTCATATTGAGACATATAAAGGATCTTTTCAAGCAGCTGAGCATTTTTCAGTGCAATACCAATTTGTTCGGCAAAGTACTTTACGATGGGCTTATGCTCATCTAAAAATGCATAGTTGCTTTCATCATTATCTATGTTTATAGTGCCATAAAACTCGTTATCGATTGAAATAGCGCAGCTGATACAGCTGTTTTGCTCAAAGCTTCTGGTTTCCTTTAATATATTGTATTTGTCTTTCTTAAGGCTTCTATTGAATTGTTCTACATCTGTTATAATGATAGGCTCATATAAATCCTTTGCATTATATTGGAATATTTCATTGAAGCTGAATCTGAAATCCTTTAAAGCCTCCATGTCGTAGCCATACATGGCTTTAAATTCTAGATAATCATTGTTGTAAAGCAGAATGCTACCCTTTTGTGCATTGGGGATAATCTCTATTGCCTTATTTAATATCAGCTGAAGTATGCTGTGTATATCCCTGGAATGTAGTATTTCACTTGTTATTTGTACAATTGCATTGGCAAATTTATTGTTCTGATCTAATACTCTATTAGTATTTGTTAATTGGCATACCAATTCTGTTTGCTGCCTTTGGGCAGATTTATATAAATCAATGAGCTCTCCTAAATCATTAATCTGAGGATCAACGGATAATTTGCTGCCGTCTTTTGTGATGGAAGCTTCACCTATAAAATCCTTATAGTACTCACTTAATTTATCAATCACTTGCACATAAGGCATATGATACCATTTATGTGAAATACTTATGAAAACGATAATAGCCAGGGTGATAATAAACAAAGAATAGAAGGGGTGGTAGCTGTATGGAAATAAGCTTCTATTCAAAAAATCAACAGAGCTTATTACAAGCAACAAAAAAGCCATAATAATATGCCTGAAAAGACATGATTTTCTCTGCCTCATTATATCCCCCCCAATGATTAACATAAATTTAATAATACTAATTCTATAATATAATAAATTCGTAATACATTTCAATATTCGTACGATAAATAAAAAATTAACGCATGTATATTGTTACATTATTTCATATATTTAACACATTTTCAATCCTATTTACATTATTTAATGGGTGTAGCTAATTATTGACATAATGTAGTACAAGGACTAGAATATTTAGTGTATAACAAGTTCGTTTAATCTATGAAATAAATTATAAGAATAAGTTGATGATATCTCAAAAAAACGGACAAGCTTATAAGTCATACAGAAAATTACGATTGAAGGTTCTATTTAGTTGTATGTGGGGGTAGCTTTTGTGAAAAGTATATTAAAGAGGCTTTTGCCAAGCAGTTATAAGGATATTTATGAGAAGAATATGTATTATTTCATTACCAACGGCATCCTGTTTACCTTGGTAGTTAATCTTTATAAACCCTTTGCTCAGAAATTTCTATATAGACTTGGCGGTGGCGAAACTCATGTGTCCCTTTATAACTCACTACCAGGACTTATAGCCCTATTTGGCATCATACCAGGCGTTATCTATATGTGTAAGGCAGTAAGCAAGAAGAAGACGCTATCCGGCATATTTTTATTTAGCAGGTTCTTTATATTGCTTTATGCTTTTGTGCCTTTTTTACCGGGGAATCTGCAACCCATAACCTTTGTTATCATAACTGCACTGATGAACTTTCCGGAGGCTGTTTCATCTACTGCACTTCAAAGTGTTACAGCTGACGTATTTGGCGAAAGGGAAAGGGCATGGGCAATTACTTCAAAAAACAGATATACGACCATTGCAAACTTCTTATCACTGATTATGCTGTCGCAGCTATTAAATGTTTTTGGTACAACCAATGAAAAAACTATTGTGATCTATCAGGTGTTTTTTGTACTTGCCTTTATTGTAGGCTTAATTGAAATATTGACCTTTAAAAGGCTTAAGGAGACAACAGTGGAACCTCAGGCTTGTATAGATGTGAAGAAGTCTATCAAAGAAGTATTCAGTAATAAGGCTTATCTAGGATTTTTGGGCTGCTCTTTGACTTTTCATTTCGGATGGCAAATGGGTTGGCCGTTATTTGGAATATATCAAATAGAATATCTTATGGCGGATGAAACGTGGCTTACGATATTAAGTGTCACCTCCAGCATCGTTATGTTTTTTAGCTTTGGTTATTGGAGTAAAATCATAGAGAAAAAAGGCAATAACTATGCAGCGGCTTTTGCAACTATGGGAATGGCCGCTACTCCGGTACTTTATGTACTTTCACACAACTTGTGGGTATTAACGGGTTCGGGCTTAATAATGGGCTTTTTTACAGCAGGAACAACAACGGTTTTACTAAGCTATTTACTGGAGGTTTCCCCTGAAAAGAATAGGATCATGTACGTTGCTGTTCATGCCACCTTGACGAATGTTACATTATTTATTGCGCCGTTGATTGGAGACGTCGTATTGAAAGCCAGCAATATTTATATCGCCTTGCTGATCACTGCACTTATGAGATTCATTGGCAGCATGACTTTCATGAATAGAACCAGATTAAAAAGAGCAGTTTGATAGAATGCACAGCTTTACAGGCTGTGCATTTTTAATATGAAGAACGCTATATTTTTTTAAATATGATATAATTTTTTATATGTAGTAAATTTTGTGCCATATCATCATAAATTGTCGAAAGCAGGGTTGATCAGGTATGAAAATTGAGGATGAAAAAAGATTATATGAAGTTATAAATAGCATACGGAGTTTGCTTGATAATGTAGGGCAGGGTTTGTTAACCTTTAGCAAGGATTTAATGGTACATCATGATTATAGCTATGAGTGCCAAAGATTACTGGGAGAAGCTATTGGCTATAAGCCTTTTTCACAGCTTATTTATCCAGACAACAGAGATGAGGCAATATTTGTAGAACAGATTTTGCAAGAGGTATTCAATTGCAAAGATGTACAGAGAACCAATGTCTTTATTTCCCTGATGCCAAAGGAGATAGAGCTTTATCGCAAATATATAAGTCTTGAATATAAGCTTGTTGATAACATTTACACCCCTTCTGACAAGGTAATAATGGTTGTAATGAGAGAAATAACTGAAAAAAGACTGCTGGAAAACAAGGTTAAGGAAGACGAAGGCATCATGAGTATGGTTGCCAATGTGGCCGGAAACTTCAGCAGCTTTTTGGAGTGCGTAAAAGAATTTCAGTATTTTTATGGCAGCAAGCTGCATGAAATTTTAGATGGCAAGCAAACTGTCAGCGCAATATATGCCAATGTATATAGAGAAATTCATACCTTCAAAGGCAGCTTCAGTCAATTTGGCATGCAAAGCTCAGTAGGATTATTGCATTCTATGGAAAGTGCATTATCTTATGTAGGCGATATGCTGGATAATTTCACTCGCAAGGATATCTGTGCATTTATATATTCCTTTGATATTCACGACTTTTTGAATAAGGATATGGAACTATTGCAGGAGAAATTGGGAAGCCATTTCTTTAGCTTGGGAGAAATGATCTATGTTGATAAAACAAAGCTTTTACAAATAGAGAAAGAAGTCATAAACATTTGTTCTCCTGTGGAGTGTAAAACACTCCTTCCTCTCATTAAAAGATTAAAGTATAAGTCCTTAAAGGAAATGCTGAGTAATTATCCAAGTTATACTTTCAAGCTGGCAGAACGCTTGGAAAAGCCGATCAATACATTTTCTATTGAAGGCGATGACCTATTGATTGATAATGATAAATACAATAGCTTTGCTAAAGCTTTGGTACATGTTTTTAGAAATAGCGTGGATCACGGATTGGAGTGTACTCAGAAAAGAATAGAACAGGGTAAGTCGGAAATAGGAAATATCAACTGCAGTATTCATGCTGACAGCGGCAGCTTAAAAATAAGCATAGAAGATGACGGCGGTGGTATTTGCCTTGATCAAATCAGAAGTAAGGCAGTGGACCAGGGCTTATATAGTGTTGAAGAAGCGAAGCAGATGCAGGATAAACAGTTAATTGAACTAATTTTTAAGGACAATTTCTCAACGAAGGATATGATCACTGAGCTTTCCGGACGTGGTATGGGGCTCTATGCGGTAAAATCAGAGGTAGAAAAGCTTGGGGGAGAGGTTGAACTTTTTACTGTTTTGAATAAGGGTACAAGGTTGGAGTTCACATTGCCGATAATGGAGATTGAGCTGGAAGAACCTCTTACAGCGGCCGAGTTTGTACAGCCTGTGCTGACGACAACCTTAGATTTTTTGAAGGAGCATTTAGGAAATAACTTGAATATAACCCGTATAACCCCATTTCATTCTGTTGATTTTCAGCTGCTGCACTATACCTCTTTTATAAATATAAGGGGTATGTTTGACGGTCAGTTTGGAATAAGCATGGATAGTCAAATAGCGCATATTTTATTGAATTGTATGGTTTATGAGACGATTCAGGAGCAGCAGTTACATAGATATACCAAAGACGTAATTGCAGAATGTGCAAATATGATACTGGGAAATTCCATTAAGGCATATCCAAATATAGAGGAACAGATTATTATTGGTACACCCAGCATTTTATACAGCTCTAACGGAGATATCAATTATGAAGGCAATGAGATGAAAGGTTATAGAGTAGAAACAGATAAGGGTGCTGTTGTTATCACCATTATTCAATAAGGAGTGGGTATGATGCAAAAAGAAAAACTGAAGCAAGCTGGAAGGATTATAGAAGAACAAAATATTGATATCTGGTTAACGCTAGTAAGAGAAACAACAATGAATAATGATCCCGTGCTGCCCTTTATTTCAAAGGTTGAATTTACTGCGTTGACAGGAATCATGGTTATAAAAGGCGGTAGAACTGTTGTATTGGCGGGAAGTAATGATGCAGAAGGCATTAAACAAACACGGCTCTACGATGAGGTGATTACCTATAGTGGAAATTTTAAGAATGCATTGAGAGAGTTCCTTGACGAGAGGAAGGTATTAAGACTAGCAGTCAATTATTCTATCGAGGATGTAGCTTCTGATGGATTGTCTCATGGATTATTCCTGATGCTCCAAGATATAGTAATCAGTATTAGCGACGATGTTGAGATTGTATCAGCAGCTCCTATTATTGCAAAGCTGAGAGGAAATAAGTCTTTAGCTGAAAAGAAGCTGATTGTAGAAGCGATCCATACAGCAGAGCAGATATTTCAAGATGCCAGAGATTTTATTAGAGAAGGTGTAACTGAGCAGCAAATTCATCAATTCTTCACTGATCGTATGAAGCATTATGAAGTGCAGTCTTCTTGGCAAGCCTCTCAATGCCCTGGTGTAATGTTAGGTCCACAATCTGTACCAGGACACAATGCGCCAACTGAAATTACAGCCTGTAAAGGGGATGTAATGGATATTGATTTTGGTGTGCTGAAGGATGGATATTGTTCTGATCTGCAGAGGACTTATTATATTTTAGAGGACAATGAGGAGTGTGCCTGTGAAGAGGTGCAGCGGGCTTTTGATACTTTGAAGGAAGCGGTCAGAAGAGCTGTTGAATTCATGGGACCTGGCGTGACGGGAGAAGAAGCGGACGCAGAAGCCAGAAACTATGTGGTTTCTCAGGGCTACCCCAGTTGGAATTATGCACTGGGACATCAGGTTGGAAGAATGGCCCATGACGGCGGTATGATACTTGCTCCTAAGTCAAATCGATACAACAGCAGTCTAGTTGAACAGCCTATGGAAGCTGGGATGGTCTTTACTTTAGAACCGGGGATTGCGACCTCAAGAGGATATGTAGGTATCGAAGAAATGGTATATATCACAGAAACCGGTGCAGAATTTTTGAGCACACCACAACAGGAGATATATTTGTTGAGATAGCATTATTACGCTCGGAGTACTGTTAAGAGGAAGAGGGTATTTATCTAGCCCAAGGTATTAGATTTGATTGCACTTGACTGCTTATACTGCTGAAAAATCTTACCGGTGCAAATCTGACATCCATGTCAGGTTGCCCCGCTGCTGGCATCCGTGCCAGCAATTACAGATTTTTCTAGCAGTATTTCACAGAGTGCAATGACAAATCCAATAATTGTGCCCTATAAATACCCACTTCCTCTTTTAAGTATATGCCCACCTGCTTACTCTAAGCGCATTATCAAATTGTGT
>JAQSYD010000153.1 GCA_029256325.1 Clostridia bacterium | reverse complement strand
TCTAAGGGCACGGACAGCTTCACCGCGCTTTGCCATGGGATGTCCGTCAAAACCTGTTGTAATGGAGGATGGTGTTCCCGGAATATTGATCAATATTGCAGGAACCAAACCTCCGCTGATACCTCCTACATATAAGCCAAGCAGCAGATACAACGAAGTTGACAAGTCATATGCGTAGGTTAACGGCAAGAATATAGCAACTGCCATGGTAGCCGTCATGCCCGGCAATGCGCCGAATATAATCCCGATCACAACCCCTAGCAGGGCGACCAGAAAATGCATAATACCAAAAGTAATCATGAAATTCATCTTTCCTTTCTTATGGTAAAGTTACTTCTAAAATATAGCCGAATACAAACCAAAGCAGCAGGGCTTCTATGACAGCAATACCAATGCATATGGCTATAGATTTTTTGTCTTTTTTCTCTACAAATAAAATATTAAACAATGAAGCGATAATAATACTGCTCGCTATAAATCCGCCTTGGCATGACCCAATGAGACCTTGAATAGGTTATATCAATCTTAAAAAGATCAGACATCCATTATCCTCCTAACTTTCGGTTACATAAACATTAGGGTGAAGGGCTGAAAACCCTCCACCCTTTCTTTATTTATTCTGCAACTAGATTTCGTCTATTTTCTAAAACTATTTTACTGTTAATTCATCAAGGGATGGTGCTGCCTTGATTAGGGCTTCAAGTGAATCTCTCTTTTCAGTAATATAAGTCTTTGCTTCTGCAGCTGGCATATATGCAGCCCTATACTGCAGCTTTGCCATTTCTGCCTGGAATGCTGGATCGTTAGCTACTGCCTCTGCTGCTTTATCTAATTCTGCAACATACTCAGCAGGTGTATCCTTTGGTAAATAGATGATAAAGTCCTTTGAGAAAACGAATGGATTGCCATTCAATGTTACACCTAAATCAGCAAATGTTGGAGTGTTTACTCCATCAATTTCATCCAATAGTGCAACAAACTTCACACGTAGTTTATCTTCAACCTTTGGATCAGTGTATTGAAGCAA
This sequence comes from Clostridia bacterium, assembly GCA_029256325.1. Lineage (GTDB taxonomy): Bacteria > Bacillota > Clostridia > Lutisporales > Lutisporaceae > GWB2-37-7. The sequence continues at coordinate 5,170 of JAQSYD010000153.1, read as the reverse complement.
TGAAGAGTAGTCAGCAAATATAACGTCTGTGTTGCCATCCCATAGCATCTGGAGCTTTTCTCCAGTTGAGCCGCCTACGATGACCTTTACTCTATCAGCAACATCCTGTCCATATTGATTAACCAACCATTCATAGTAGCCGATGAAACCGATATGTGATACACCGCCGGCCTCAATCGCAACACGAACAGTTTCAGTTGGATTTGCCTTCAAGTATTCAGCCATTTCTCTCATATCATTGTATGGAGCATTGCCCTTTGCACCAAATGCGGCACCTGGATTGATTCCAACACGTGGTCCAACAACCATGTTTTCAAGTGCATACTTCGCATCAAATGCACCAAACAATACGCCTAAGTAAGTCATATCGTGGAACATCATAATTGTTTCGCCGTCTGGCTTTGCTGTTGAAATTGCTTCAAAGGCTGGACCTGCACCAACAGCATCAACTTTTGTGTTTGCTTTTAGTGCTTTTGCAAGATAACGCATTGTCATATCTGCAATCATATAGGAGTCACCTGTTGTAGCTGTAGAGCCTATTACAACCCTTGTGTTCTTGCCCTCAAATGAGTTCTTTACTTCCTTCTGCGTACAAGCTGTAAGAACAGATAAGGACAATACTAATACCAATACCAGTGCCAAAACTTTTTTCATTTCTTTTCCCCCTTATTTTTTATACCTAACTTAATTTATTAAATTAAGTTGGAGACGATTGAAATTTAGTTATAGGATTTTATCTCACCATGCAAGGCCTCTTAGGATCAAACTTCCAATCCTTTATCAGGTACTGCATGCCGATTGCATCATTTCTTGCTCCTAGGCAGTTGTCCATATACAGCTTATGTGCCTTCAATACCTGCTCCATATCAACTTCGATGCCTAAGCCGGGCTTATTTGAAATATCTATACAGCCATCCACAATTTGCATTGGTTCCTTAGTCAGTCTTTCAATGCCTTCCTGCCAGATCCAGTGGGTGTCAATTGCGTTAATTTCACCCGGAACAGCAGCCGCAGAATGAGCTACCATAGCCAATGAGATGTCAAAGTGGTTGTTTGAATGACATCCCCAAGTTAGACCGAAATCCTTGCACATCTGTCCAACACGAACTGAACCTGACATAGTCCAGAAGTGAGGATCTGCAAGCGGGATATCTACTGATTGCAATGCCACCGAATGTGTCATCTCTCTCCAATCCGTTGCAATCATGTTAGTAGCAGTCGGAAGTCCTGTTGCACGTCTAAATTCAGCAAGAATCTCACGGCCTGAGAATACGCCTTCAGCACCACATGGATCTTCGCAATAAGTTAAAATACCATGCATGTCTTTACATAATTCAATGGCATCTTTTAAAAGCCAACCTCCATTTGGGTCTAATGTAATTCTTGCATCCGGAAACGCACTCTTCAGGGCTTTTATCGCCTTAATTTCTTCTTTACCCTCTAAGACTCCACCTTTTAGCTTAAAATCTGAAAATCCATATTTCTCTTGCGAAGCTTTTGCCAATGCAACAATTGCTTCAGGAGTCATCGCTTCCTCATGACGAATGCGATACCAATCACAATCTGCATCAGGATAACTATCATAGTTAAGATCTGTCTTTTTTCGATCTGCAATGTAGAACAGATAACCCAGCATTCTCACTCTATTACGCTGCATTCCATCACCAAGCAGTGATGCTGCAGGTACACCCAAGTGTTTTCCTAACAAATCCAGCAAAGGCGCTTCAATAGCTGTAATGACGTGTACACCAGTTCTTAAGTCAAAGGTTTGTGCTCCGCGCACATCCTCTTCATTTCCTTTTAAGGCTTCCGATACTTTCAACAGCGTATTTTTATAGTCCCCAATACTTGTATCTTCTACCATATGCTTAACAGATTCTAACGCTGTTGTAATCTTTTGTCCACCTGGCACTTCTCCAACGCCTGTCTCACCATTGCTATCTGTTAATATAACAATATTTCTTGTAAAATATGGTGCATGGGCACCACTGAGATTTAGCAGCATAGAGTCCTTACCAGCAACAGGATAGACCTCCATCCTTCGTATTGTTGGCGTCACTATAACACATCCTTTTCAATTGATTATTTCATCTCTATTATTATCTTTACATCTACTTCTATTATAAAGTCCTTGCTAATTTATTAACATGTTCTTGATGTATTAAAAAAAAAATAATTGTTGTACTCTATGTACAACAATTATTTACAAAAGCTTGTTGACAAAACTATTAAACTATTCATCTCATTTTATTATTCAGTTTTCTTGGTTTTACTGAAATAATAAGCCAGTTCATTTAAAAATTCTCTATCCTCTGCTACCGCAATAGGGTCAATATTTAATGTATCCTTTAGCTTGTTCAATCTGAAAAGCAACGTGTTTCGATGTATATAAAGCTCCTTTGCACTGTATAAAACATTATAGTTATTCTTATACAAAGCCTTTACCATTTCCACAAGCTGTTTCTTCTCGCCCTCATTAAACAAGGGGTCATAGATACTAAAGACCTCATCATAAGCTTTAATTGTCGCAAGACTTCTATAATAATCCAAAATGTGATCATTGAAAAAATGGATGCCAAAGGCTTCTTTTGTTTGAAGCACCAGCTCCTGTGCATGAAGATGTGAATTTTTATATCTGTTTATATTTGACTGCAAAGATCCTATAAAAAAGCTGATTTTTTTTGGATCATATTCCGTAGGCAACTTTTCCAAAACATTTTTTATATATTCTTCGATAACAAGCTTGTAACCTTTTACTGTATCAGATTTCTTATCACCAAGAGCTTTTAACAAAATGATGTCATTATTTCTCGCTACTGCAATCACATCTTGTACGGAATGACCCTCCGCACTTGTTAAAGCTTGTATAAGCTTTGCAGCCCTATAATCAGAATGATACTTGATTAGAATACAAATGCGATATAGCTCCTTGTTGAGCCCAAGTTCATCTGACATCCTGTCTACAATAGCAGATTCATTCCTGTCTTCATAAAGTAAGTAATACAAAAAATGCTCTGCTTTATCCTTCCTTCTGCGTTCTCCCTCCATCTGCAGCTCATACTCCAGCATTGCCTCCATAGAGGTTTTTACTAGCACAGCAAAGGCTTGTACGTTTTCAGGATTTCCTGTTACACATATCACACCTACATGCTTATTTTTATAATCGATAAATAAATTAACGCCTGGCTTTGTTCCTATATACTTCTCTTTTTCTGTGACAATGCCCGTCTCTATAGTTCCGTTTAACATACCATAGGCTACTTCATGAAAGCTTCCTACCCTCGAAGCATCCTTGCTGGCAATTATAATTCCCTTATCGTTCATGATATTGATATTGTATTCAAGATGCTTCGCTGTTTTGTCAATGAACTTTTGTGCTAAAGCCGGTCCAAGAATTGACATGTTAATCATCACCTCAAAATACTTAGTATATATTATTTTATATCTGCGAACTTTTTTTGTCAAACCATGTCTAGAATAGGAACCTGCAAGGCATCAATATTTTGACTACATAAAAGAGTGCTCCAAGCCATACTGTTCTGCCAGTTCAGCTAACTCCTTTGTAATGGCTTCAGATAGTTCGATTCCTACAGCTTGACTTTACATAAAGTTCTATTAGCATTTTCACCAGGTATCATAACTTCAATAAAACTATTCGCTGCCGGACAAGTCTTTATTTCATCAAACATTGCATTAGTTTTTTTCTGTAAAAAGACCCTTTGAGATAGTTCACTAGCTATCCCAAAGGGTCATGCATATTAATCTTCTATTTATTTAAGTATTTCTTTATTCTTTCAATAAACTTCTTCCTAAACTCTGTAACTGCTGCAAAATCCATATTCGGAACATAGCTCTTTTCCATATCATCATGCTTTTTCTTGGCCATATATACTCGCTTATAGGCTTCTTGAAGCAGCAAATTCTTCATTTCAGAATCCTTTGTTATCAAATCTTTCTTTCCTTCAAGCTTTTCAGGAATTATTGCTTCATCAAGATCAACTATTTTATATGCCTTTTTCTCCATCTTACAGTTAACTGTAAAAGCAAGACCTAACTCTTCTACCAATACTGTCTGAATCCTATCGGGATTCAAGGGTTGGTGATAAATTTCTACGTCATAGCCCTTCAACAGATATTCTTTTGCCAGTGTATTCAATATCTCACTAATGCCCTTTGTATGCAGTCCTTCAAAGAAATAGCACTTGTCACTATCCTTTATCAAGGTATCTATATAGTCCATCTGTCCGTCAGGTGTAATTGCACTATCAAATAGATGTCTCTCCTTGCCAGCCTCCCCAGCAGCTTCAAGATTGTCTGTAAGCTCCGCTTTCAAACCCAGCAATATCTTGTTAAACTTCACCTTATCAACTGCTTCTTCTGCTGCAATCTCTATATCATCCTGCATCTCCTTAGCTGACAGCAGATAGTGATAGGAGCTGTTAAACAATCCCTTAACCTCTTTATTAAGACTTAGTATTGTATCCCGTTCAACTGCAAAGCCTTCTTCATTCCAGAAGTCGCCGAAGTTAAGGATTTCATCTACTGCACCAGGGTTTTTGGGGTCTACTACGTGTGGTGCGGTCCCATCTAAAAGTGCAACCTTAGCCTGTTTAATGACTACACCATCCAAAGAATTGTTATCCGATGAGCAATGGTGCAGTTCTACATCATAGCCCAGCTCTACAAACTCCTTGGCAATTGCCTTCATAAAGCTGCTCTTGCCTACACCAGGTCCACCCTTGATACAAAATATTCTTCTTGCTTCCTCTTGTGATATGATGTAGTCATAGAAGGAGTGAAAGCCCTTATAGGTGTTGCCTCCCGGAAAAACCTCTTTTATATTTCCGTGCTTAGCCATAAATAACCCTCCATTTCAAAATGATACCGGCAATAAGCCAGTATTTTAGCATACCAATATCACATTTTATGAAGCAAACTTGTATAAAGTGCATGTCAAATCAAAAAAGATGGCCAACAAAGTCAACCATCCCACAGTGTCATGCATAAGTGTCACAGCAACGCCACACATTAGTCTATTCTATTTTATTCAAAAACCTTTGCCCTATTGTTTAGTATGTCCATAAACTTCAACCTCAAAAAGTCATTCTCATAAACCTTATTACATGTATTAAACCATTCTTCCTTCGTCAACCCGCTTTCTTCTTCGAAG
>JAQSYD010000018.1 GCA_029256325.1 Clostridia bacterium | reverse complement strand
TTCAGCTGTCAATTTCACACCTCCTTCATATTAATCATAAATTGCATAAAAACAGCAACTACAGCTCCATAATATGGGATCATTTTGATTTTATATAGTTATAAATAAATGTTTTTTAAGAGTACTTTTGGAATTGATATAATTTTTATAAGCTGTTTCACAACTATATAATGAAACGAAATAAAGGATTATATAAAAGGAGGTAAACATGGTTACACCATATCTTGTATTTAACGGTAACTGCAAAGAGGTTTTAGATTTTTATCAAAAGGTGTTTGAAAGTGATATTGGATCGCCAATGTTATACGGCGAATACATTCCTGAGGGTGCTAAGACGCTTCCATCAGATTTAAATACCTGGGTTTTACATGCTGAAATGCAAATCTGCGGAACAAATTTTTGGTTTGCTGATGAAATCGGCGATTTGGAAAAAGGGAATATAGTTAGACTTACAGTAACCGTACCTACGCTTACAGATGCACAGAGAATATTTGATAGGTTGAATGAAAATGCTGAGATTACGCTTCCACCCACTGAAACATTTTATAGCACCTTTCATGCAGCCTTGACTGACAAATTTGGCATTGATTGGAACATCGTAGCAGAAGAAGCACCAAATCTTAAATAACGGCTGAAGCTCAGTTTATTTATTATGAAATGAAGAAAACAGCTTCGCATATATCTTATATAACGAAAAAAGAGGTCACAATTTGACCTCTTTTTTCATGTTATAAAATCAAAACTGTTCTTTAACTTAGCCTAACTAAAAAAGTTATAAGTCTTGAGATATAGGGATCTTAATGGTTATAGCAATCGGTTTGCCATCAATGACAAGTGAAATAGCTTATGGATAAGAAGTTTCATATAATTCATATATTTGTCTGAGCGTGCGGGATTAATATACAAATGTTTAAAAATTCATAACAAAGAATCTTGGTAATCAGTGGTTTCATGCTTTTTCCATAGACTACACAATCCTAAGTATTGACAACAAAACTAAACTGGCATATAATATACCTATACCCCGTATAGGTTACACCGCTGAGAAATAGTAGGTGCGGATATACAAATCATATTAAATTAAATAGCTGCATAATCTGTGTTGACACATATATTATTGATGACTTTTGTATATTCAGAAAATGAATCTTACAATACTCAACTATACTATTCTTCGAGGGTAAGAATAAATAGCGCACAAACGTTCCCTTAAAAGATATTATTTGGAGGAGATAAACATGGAAAAAATTATTATTATTGGTGGTGTGGCGGCAGGTGCCACAGCAGCAGCCAAAGTCAGAAGACTTTCTGCAGAAGCTCAAATTACAATTCTAGAATCGGGACCTGATATCTCATTTGCAAATTGCGGGCTTCCATACTATATCGGTGGAGATATAGAAAGCAGATCTAAGCTAATACTTCAAAGTCCTGAAAGTTTTAATGAGCAGTATCAGACAGCTGTTCATATAAATACTACGGTAACAGAAATTGACAGAGAAAACAGAATAATACACGCTGTCGACTCACGTACAGGAGAAAAGAAAACATATGATTATACCAAGCTGATACTGGCTCAGGGAGGAAAACCAATTGCTCCGCCGATTCCCGGTGCTGAACAGGATCATGTTTTCCAGCTTTGGACTCTTGATGACATGGATAAAATCAATTCATTTATTGAAAATAGAAAGCCTAAGACAGCGGTTGTTGTGGGTGGAGGATTTATAGGGCTTGAAATGGTAGAAGCACTGGTTAAGAGGGGATTAAAGGTCTCTGTGGTTGAGATGATGCCCCATGTGATGGCGATTATGGAAGCTGAAATAGCTGGGTATATACAGCAAGAAATGTTATCCTACGGAGTAGATGTTCTGACAAATAAAGGTGTTTCCGATATAGGAAGCAACAGTGTGACACTTAATGATGGATCAAGAATTGATGCCAATATGGTTCTGTTGTCTATAGGCGTACGTCCTACCCTTAAACTTGCTCAGGAGGCAGGTCTTGCCATGGGTGATGCAGGTGGATTACTGGTTGATTCCACACTGAAAACTAGTGACGACAATATATATGCAGCAGGAGATATGATTGAACTTGAGCACCGAGTGCATGGAAAGAAAGTACGTATTCCTCTTGCTGGGCCAGCTAACCGTCAGGGGCGAATAGCTGCAGAAAATGCTCTTGGAAGAAAGCATGAATACAAAGGCTCCATAGGAACATCAATAGTGCGAGTTTTTGAAGCAGTTGCAGGTACTACCGGACTCTCTTTAAAAGGTGCTAGAGCTGCAGGACTAAATGCAGATGCAATTGTTATTCATAAAGAGCATCATACTTCATATTATCCTGGGGCAGAGCAGGTTACTGTTCTTGTAGTTTATGATCGAGAAACCGGAGTGGTACTTGGCGGACAGACAGCAGGTTATGCAGGAGCTGACAGAAGACTGGATGTTATAGCAGCAGCTGCGGCAGCAAAGCTCACAGTTTCTGATCTTGCTGATATGGATTTTGCTTACTCTCCACCTTTAGGAACTGCAAATGATGCCATCAATATGGCGGCATATGCAGCTGAGAACCGAATCTCAGGGTACTCTCCTGCTTTGACTGTTTCTGAAATAGATACGTATTTAGAGAGCAAAGAAGCACTCTGGATTGATGTAAGGGATGTATTTGCATTCGAAAAATCTCATGTGCAAGGAGCAGTAAATATACCTCTCGATATTCTTCCATCAAAACTAAATGAGATCCCACAGAACAAACTGATATTTGTCTATGACCAAACCGGAAAGAAAGGGCATCAAGCATTGCGTACTCTCGCTGGAGCAGGGTTTACCAATGTATTCAACGTGAGCGGAGGCTTTGAAAGTCTTTCTAGCTATGTAAGGGCAGTTACTCCAAAAAATTTCCGATTAGAGCTGCCTGCTCCGGCGCCAAAAAAAATTGGACAAAAAAACATTGAGGAAAAGAAGATTTTTTCAACAGCTGAAATAAAAAAGGAAGAAACAAATGAACCGCTTATTGTTGACGTACGTAATACCGGGGAATTTGCATACGGTGCATATCCTGGCGCAATAAACATTCCTCTTGATGAAATACAATCCAGAGTAGAAGAACTGGGCAAAAAGGATAGAAAAATAATTCTATACTGTGCGTCTGGCGCAAGAAGTGCTTATGCATTGCAGGTTCTCAAAGTATACGGTTTTACCAACCTTGAAAACGGAGGAGGACTTTCAAGAATGATGTCTCGTGCAAGAACAACCGGTAAATAGAAGTTTCCTTGAATATTTATCAGTTACTTTCTTCTATTTTGCACCAATAAAAAGGGAGTGTCTCAACTGCTTTAGTATGCAGTGGGCACTCCCTTTTTGCTCTCAAAAACTAAAAAATCAGTGAAAATCCTAACCTTGAAAAGCAAAACGAATCGTCTCTACTTCTTTATTTGCAGTTAAATGGATACAAGCATATGATAATTTAGGAAAGAATTATATCTTTGTATTGCCCAAGTTGTAATTATTCAGTGAGCAGCGGTCAAAACTATTGTTCCAGCTGTGGATGCAAAATCCCTAAGCCTTTATGTAGATTTTGCACTACTCAAACTTATAAAACTGCTTCATTACTTGAAAAGGCTGTAAAAGTGTCCTATGTAAGGATATCACGGCTCAGCTTCTAAACCTATTTGTAAATTTAAGTAATTTGTACCATTTATTGTGAATATAATTTAAATAGTGATTTTAAGATTTAGGAGTGATATCAGTGAAAAAGATCGCAGTATTAGCGATAATGCTATTCATGCTATCAAGCTTCGTTAGCTTAAGTGCGCAAAGTTCCATTGGAGTTATTATTGACGGTAAGGAAGTTATATTTACTACCGTAGCTCCCTTTGTTGACGAGAATAACCGCACATTGGTTCCTTTGAGAGCCATAGGTGAGGCCATGGGACTAACAGTCAGCTGGGACAACAAGGAGCAAAAGGCTATTTTTAAAAGAGATTACACATGGGAGAATTCTCCGCTTTATCAGGATCTTGATGGTGATGGCCAGCATGATGAATATCTCGCATATGAAAGTGTATGGTTTACAATTGGTGATAATAAAGCGATACATGAAACGGCGTGGTACGATAAAGGTACTACACCAAAAGATAGCTGTCCATCCTCCGGCTGTTTAAGCGAAATATCAATGAATACCGCGGCCATAATTAAGGATTCCAGCACCTATGCACCAATAAGATATCTTGCAGAAGCTTTCAGGTATGATGTGGGCTGGAACAATGAAACAAGGACTGTAATATTAAACAATATGTATACCGTGTATGAGCTTGGAATACAGACAGAACAGGTTGCTGGTTGGCAGGACAGTCAAGGTTGGATGTTTACTGTGGATGAGAATTCCGATATTAAATCAATTGATTTTTTAAATGTTACTATAGATCTAGAAAACTCTGAATACAACATCTTAACCAAGGAGGATCAGAACGTAATATACGAAAGCGGTGAGAATTTCGGTAAATATCTAAATGGTTTTATGGTAAAAAAAGAATTGAAAGTTAATACTTATCATGACTATAAAGTAAAATTCCTTGTAACAATGAAAGACGGAACTCAAAAGTTCGGATTTGCCGATATTGGCTATTATTATGATGGCAACCAAGGTGGATATCTATAATAACAAACAGAGCATCCTTTCAGGATGCTCTGTTTGTCTATCTGATACTTAAAATTTCCCCATTAGTCTTCTCACAATTACTGCAGCTTCTGCTCGAGTACTCTTATCTTCAGGTGCAAACAGCATGCCCGGCTTGCCGGTAATAAGGCCCATTTTGACCGCCGAAGCGGAATCCATTCTAGCCCAGCTGCTGATTCTATCCTTGTCATTATAAATATTGAGTGCTGCATTATCCCTTAGTATTTTATCGCTTCTTTTATAAGCCATCGCTCTCAATGTCATGACCGCCATTTCTTCCCTGGTTATCTGCTTGTTGGGTAAGTATTGATGCTTTTCATTACCCATTACCAAGCCAATTCTTCTAGCGATGACGGTAGATTCAAAATACCAGTCGCTTCTTTTTACATCTGTAAAATAATCTACAAATACACCAGCTTCTATATCACCTTTTATATCCATAAAATTTTCTAGTTCCATTGCTCTTATCAGCATCATCACATATTCTGCTCGAGTAATGTGTTTCTCAGGAACAAAGCTATCACCTATACCTTTTACAATTTTTATATCTGCTAAGGCTTCAATATCAGCTTTTGCCCAATGTTTGTCAATATCATTAAAAGTAACTTTTACTTCAGGCTTAGGCGCATCTACAAATTCGCTCTTTTTATAAGCCTCATATGCCGCTGTCTTATTCTTTAGATTTAGGAGCATGTTTTCTAAGGTTGTCTTCTTTATATAATGCTCACGATTATTAACAATATAAAAATTTCCCTTTTCGTCAAACTTCAGATTTTCCAAGAACTCAGGCAGATCTCCAAGCTTTTCGTGGCTTTTTCTTAAATACATTTCAAGGTTTGTGATAATATATTTGTCATCTGCATAAAGGATTGCACCCTTAAACTTATTGTTCACTTTCATGTAATTGCTACGATCATAGCTGGCAGCGCCATATAAAAGCTCATTGCCTTCAAACACCGTAACACCGTTAAACTTGACGATGTTGTTACTGTTTTCAGTAGGCAGTTTAACAGGCTTCCTATCTAATAAGCTGATGGCATATAGACCCTCTCTCGGATCTGATTCCTTTGTATCTCCATATAAAATGCTGTTTTCAGCATCCACAAAAAAACTATCAATATTATATACATTCCATTCCCATTTAAAATTGTAAAAGGCAAAATCCTCTTCCTTCTTTGTTATCAAGTTAAAGGAGGCCATTTTAGTTGAACCCTTATAGTAGATGTATTGATCGTCAACTTCAATCAACTGTGGACTGTCAGTCAACGCATAGGTCTGGGAAATGGATTGTGATGCTGTATCAAATACGGCAATGGAGTTTGTATGCTTTACCGCTATATAAAGCTTATCTTTGTACAGTTTCAAATCAGCAAGACCTTGACCTAAAATCAGTTCTTTCTTTAGTTTAAGATCCTTGGCTCCAATTACTTGAAGTTTATTGCCTCCTGGTGAAACTGCATAAATCAAATCATTTTTGTCATCCACTGCAATATTCATATTTCCCATGATACGGCCCAGATCTTCAACCACACTTCTGGGAATGCTATAATCTGTGTTTTTTACTGACTCGTTATAGGCTTGTTCGAAGCCTTCTAACATAGGCAATAATGCAAAACGCTTAATGGTATTGCTTTCTTTATTGAACATCATGACATGATTCTTGTCGTCCATATAAATGGTATCTGACTCAATAGGCAAGTCAGTAAGTTTTTCAAAGGTATTTACATCGTAAACAGCTTTTGTGGAAAATGCATAAGAATCTTTTATATAAATAATGTGCTCTTTGAAATAACCATAAATAGTCGACAGCTTTTGTGAATCCATTTTTGTTCTGGAATAAATCAATACATCTTTATCTAAAGACACAAGTGCACCATAGCTGTCATAGCCTGATCCCGAATTATTGTCCAGAAGCTTATAATTTAGGGTGCTGATTACTTTGACCGCATCATGACTTGCGTGTCCCAAATACAGTCTGTGCTGTTCTGCATCCAAAACCATATTCGATTCTAAAAATTCAGTGTGACTGTTCCCTAAAACATCCAGCTCCTTTTGAGTGGCCAAATCATGCATATAGAGTTTAAAATATTGATCTGTTGTTCTATCGTAAGGCTCATAGCCCATGTAGAACAGTTTGCTTCCTTCAATAGCCAAGGCTGCCGGTTTGTGCTCCAGCAGAATGTTCTTTTCCAAGGCTTGTGTTTTCAAATCCACCACAGCCACTTGATTGATTGCTGTAAGCGCAACATACAGCTTATCTCCAGACATTGCCATATAACCGGGAGATTTTCCAATAATAAATTGCTTTTTAAGCTTTAAATCCTCCATACCGATCAACATCAAGCTGTGATTTTCCTTGGATATTGCATAAATCATTTTTCGCTCAGGATCTATCATCCACTTGGTTATATTTAAACGTTTATCCTTGCTGCCGGCTCCCATGATGTCTGCATTAAATATGATTCCTTCCGGAATATTAGGATTTTCTGTTCCATTAACCACTTTAAAATTATTGAAATTGCTTAAAATCCCCTTCGAAATAGGCATACCAAGCCCTTGATGCATATATACATTGTTTTTGCTGTCTACTAAAAACGCCCAATATCCACCCATTGGGTCATTTTGATTACTGAAGCTGCCAAGCTTTATAAAGCTTTCTCTGTCAAATAATCCACCCTGTGATAAAACATAGTCTCCTTTTACAAAAAATACTCTGCCTTCATAATCTCCATAAGACTTGCTAAGATTCTCTTTTTTCATACGATAGCTTCCAAAGAATATATCCTTATCAGTAACAAACAACTTGAGATTATAACCGCTAAAACCTTCCGGCTTTCCTGCGTCCAACACTTGATAATCTGCTGTGCTCATGGAGAATACAAAAGATTTATCATAATTCAGATGATCTGTACTAACATAAAGTACCTGACTTACAGGGTCAACCTTCAAATCTGTTATTTCCATTGCATCTGAGTAAACTTCATAACCCGGAATAGTTTTCAGTGATAATGCAGCAGACTCTTTTTCATCAGCCAGGTTCAAGACATGCAGCTTTGTATAATCAGCATTCTGCAATTCCCAGCCTGAATAATGACGCTGTGAATAAAACAGCTTATTCTCTCCAAATGCGATCTTATCTGGATGGTATTTCAAAATCATTTTCTTTTCCACCACTGCCGTTTTTATATTTATGACGGCAATTTGCTTGTCCTTCTCTAATGCTGCATATAGCTTCCCATTATAGAGCGAAATATCAGAAATGGAGGAAAACTTCATTTCCTTTTTTAACTCCAATGTATTCATATCAAAAAATTTAAGTGTTTGATTATCTACAATGGCATAAATATAGCCATTGGCTTCATCTAAAAGCCATTTTGTCAAACCGCCGTTTAGCGGCGATGGTCCCATAAAAATAGCCTCATTTGCTTCAGAAGCTTCAGCTTCTGTCACTATACTAAAAAATGGACTATATAAAAAAGTAAATGCTATTATAAAGCAAAGAAATATACTCAATAAAGCTTTATTTTTTTTCATTGTTACCCTCCCTCATTAAATAAAAAGTACATATAAAATAAATATAGCACATTGTTTACATAATGTATCTGGAATGAAAAGTACAGTACACCATAGATATCCACACTTCAATAATATTAGAACGTACACCAAAATACCCAAATATGCAATTTTCGATTCTTTATTGTATAGTTTTTTCTTTGTTCATACATTTTCATAAAAAACAAATATATAGGCTATCCTCCGCTACAGCTCTTGCAAATGCTCTCCCCCCCAAGAATGTCAATTAATGAGCTGAATGCAAAGAAAGAAATGTTTATTATTTAGACTATACCCGGCATATCCTTTTGAAATGATATTTTGTGGTGTATAATAAAATGGTAAACTTTGTATATCCGTTGTAATACGCGCTGGAATTATTATGCTAGCTTTATACCCACCATTTACCTCGGTGGGTTTTTAATTGTAGAAATTTATTTGTGCGTTTGAAAGATTTTTTTGATTTAATGTGTCTAATAGCTGAAAGGAGGTTGTGTCATGGGTTATATTTCGGTGCAAGATAGAAAACCTATACCAGATATGAAGCATCTCATCGAGGAATATGGAGATTCACTACTTAGATTGTGTTTTCTTTATCTTAAAGACACCCACTTGGCAGAGGATGCTGTGCAAGACACTTTTATTAAGGTTCATAAATCCTATTCCACATTCAAAGGCCATAGTGAAGAAAAAACATGGATCATGAGAATAGCAATAAACGTTTGCAAAAATTATTTGCGTTCTTCTTGGTGGAAGCACATAGATGAAACTATAGTTTTAGACAATATTCCCTCCAGTAATAGTAATGATGAGATATTGCAGGATGAAGCACTGCTTTTACAAATAATGAAGCTGCCTATCAAGTATAAAGAAGTGCTGCTCCTGTTCTATTATCAAGATATGAAAATCCGTGAAATTGCAGAGGTATTGAATACACCAGAAGCCACAATATCTGTTAGGCTAATGCGATCAAGAGAAATATTGAAAACAAATTTGAAAGGATGGCATTATGATGAGTAGAACCATTAAGAGCGCTATTGATACAAGGCTTGCTGATTTTAAAATTGGTGATGCGCTTGAAAATAGAATATTAAATAACTGCTATAATACGAGAAAAATAGGAAAAAGACCCTTCACGATTGCTGCAGCAGTAATCATATTTGCTATGCTATGGATTTCTGTCATAGGAGCAACCATTACAAGCTTTCATAAGCTCTTATACATAGTGAATCCTCACGCAGAACAATTTCTTCAGCCAATTGAACTCACATCTGAAGACAATGGAGTTAAAATGGAAGTGATTGCAGCAATGAGTGATGATGATGCTGCGATTGCATATATCTCCTTGCAGGACCTAACTGCCGATAGAGTTGATAAGGATATCGACCTGTATAATTACAGCATTACAGAAATGCGTGCTTTTACAAGTGAAGTGATATCTTATGACGAAGCCTCCAAAACTGCCATAATTAGATTACTTGCAAATGGAGGCAGCAAGCTCAATGGCAAAAAAGCAACCCTTCATGTAGATTCATTCTTAAGCGGTAAACAAACCAATGACTCTTTTGATACAGGCATTGACTTGGCTAAGCTTATAAGCGCCTCTACAGCTAAGGCAATCCCACTTAATATGGATTTCGTTTCTGGTGGAGGCGGCGATTTATTTGTAAAATTTAAAGAAAAAGGTACTATTGATATATTAAAAACTGATGAAATGAATATACCATTATCAAATATAAATTATGCACACATATCAAACATTGGCATGATTGATGGACGACTCCACGTTCAAACAAAGTGGACGGGTGATGGAATCGACGATCATGGTACATTTAACTTAGTCAATAATCTAGGTCATAGAATATATCCAAGCAATGTTTATTTTGGTGTTGATGAAAACGGAGAGACCAAACGCGGTAATGAATATGTTGAATATATTTTTGAAATAAATGAAACAGAGCTTAATGATTATAAGCTAATTGCGGACTATTTTACAACCCATGAAAATTATACCGAAGGCAACTGGCAGGTTACCTTTGTGTTTGAAGCAATAGAAAAAGGTATTGAAGTGGACTGTGATATAAATTTGGACGGAATAATCATTAATAAGGTGTCTGTTTCTCCTATAGGTGTTACGTTAATAGGCACAGGATATGAAAAGGCAAACGCTGATGATATTCGCGTATCAGTTAATTTGACGAATGAAAATGTTCTGACCTTAAAATCTGCAATAGGGCAAAGTGAAGATGGTAAGATTATCAGCAAATATATGCCCCTCGAACCTATTAAGCTTGTAGATGTAAAAGAAATTACAATTAACGGTAACATTGTGGAGTTAAAGTAATCGTCATAATTAAGTCAATTAACTCTAGTTGTCATTGAAATAATCTTATCCAAAACTCAAAGGATACTATCTTTTACGATAGTATCCTTTTCATCATTTAATGCTTCAGTTTTTTCCAGACACTATTCCAATATATGCACAATGCCCTGTCCACCATCAACCAGAACACGATCCCCAGTCTTAAGTCTTAAAGTAGCATTACCACATCCCACAACAGCAGGAATACCTAACTCTCTGGCTACAATAGCAGCATGAGACAAGGGCGCCCCTACGTCTGTTATTATTGCTGCAGCTTTAGGAAAAAGAGGAGTCCACCCTACATTGGTGGTTGTTGCAACTAGAATTTCCCCAAGCTGAAGCTTTTCGCCTTCTTCAGGTGTTGTCAGAATACGTACTGTTCCTTTTACTTTGCCCGCTGCTCCGGCGAAACCCTTTAGCATTTCGGAATCGGATGCAATTGCTATTGGCCTTGTTGAATCATAGAAGTCCATTCTTCTATGATCATCCTTCACCCATTCGTAGGGATTAAAACGTCCCCGAATAACGGAGGGTAATGGCGGCAGCGTTTTATATTTTTCATAGTTTTCTTTTCTTGCTGGAATATATTTCAGTTTTACATCTTTATCAGACAATAAATCTACTAGTTCATTCATATATAGGAAAAAAACATCTTCTCCCATTCCTGTAAGCTCACCTGCTTTAAGTGCAAAGGCTCGAATAACTCTAAACACCCTAACAAACTCTGAGCGTGCTGCTTCTCTAATACGGGCACCAGCCGATGCCTTTGCTATTTGCTTCTCAAGCCATTTTACTCTATTAGGAAAACGCTCCTCAAATCTCTTCCAGGCAGCCTCATATTGAGTATGCTGCTTCTGTAGAAGTTCATCTACATTTGTATTCAACTCTTTAAATTCCTTAATCTGTCTTTCCAGCCAGTTTACATCCTCAGAGGGATCTGGTATGGATAATTCAAACTCGTGAGGACCTCGATGACCATTCTCTTTAAGGTACTCCTCACGGCTCATTTTTCCTTTGAGAATCTTGGAGATGCCCTCTACAGGTCCAAGACTTGCCAGCTCTGAATCCCCCCTTAGGTTGGATAAAAGGGTGTTTGCATCTTCAGTCCCCACCAGCTTTGTTAGCTTTTTACCCAAGGTTAAGGCAAGGACAGCTTTGCTTCCGCTAACGATGAGCCCCCACCATGCCTTTGTGTTATAAGGCTCAAGCTCTTGCTTCCATAAATTCAGCAGCTCTTGCTTCGTGTTTATTCCTCTAATTGCTTCCGTAGTCCTTCTGCACCAATCCGGCGTCTCATGAATATGTTGCGACATGCCTTTTGAAATCTCTCTAAGCTTTTTTAAGTAATTTCGTATCCCCGGCACCATTGCTTTTATTACATCCATTTTTGAAAATGGATAGACTGGAATAGTTAACCCTTCCGGTATCTGGCCGAATACTTCCCCGAGAATTTTTAGACCTATTTTTGCATTTCCATACAGTGCAGTAATAGCAGATAATCTTTGGCTTATATTTGAGTATATTCTTCCGCAAATATTACCGGACCACAAATAATACCCTGGTACAAAACCGGATTCAATATCCAGAGCCCTTACTAAACTCCAGGTAAGTGGTGAAACAACATCGGGGATTGCCTCTCCCACATTTGTATTTACCCAAAGGGCATCTCCGGCAAAGCTTTCATTTATTTCATAGGTATCCAAATTGCCGGAAGTCAATGTCGTTATTGGTCTTGCCTGCAAAAGATAGAGTTCTCCCTTTGACATAGCCCATTCGATATCCTGAGGACTTCCCTGTTCTTTCTCAAGCTTTGCTGCATATTGATACAGGTTGTCGGCATATTTCTCAAGCTCGTCAGGTCCATCATATTTTCCCTTCGGTCTGCTTAATTTAAAGTCATATGCATTTGCTTCTCCAGAAACAAGCTGTTCCCCCAATCCATGCACATAGTTGCCTATCATGTTTGCGAAACTCCCTGTTATTGGATCGGCGGTAAACAATACTCCTGATATTTCTGATGATACCATCAACTGAACAACTACAGCAATTTGATGAGCTTGATCGATACCTTGAATAGAGCTGTATACCTTTACTCGCTCTGACTGCCTTGATTTAAAAACCGTATAGATGGCTTCTTGAATCTTTTCATCTGTTTTTACATTAAGAACAGTTTCAAATTCTCCTGCAAAGGAGGCTTGGGCTGAATCTTCACTTAAAGCAGAGGACCTTACTGCGAACAATGCGCCTTCATTGTTTTTTCTAATTGTGTTCAAAAATATAAGTATCTTGTTCCATGCTTCCTTATTTAGCTTTTCACCCTGAAAAGCAGATGGTAAAACAACAAAACCCTCCGGCACTGGATATCCGCGCTGAAACATTCTAGCCAGCATGCCGCCTTTTCCCCCTGCGGAGGCTTGAAGTTCAGGAGTCAACTCCTTAAAGCTTTTTACCATATTCATCATAAAACACTCCTTCCTTTACTTTTCAATTCCATATCGAATCATAGAAAGAAAATTGCTCCTCTCTTTAAGAAAGTCCCGAAGATAAGTTTCGCCCAAATCATCGTTATTCTCTAATTCTAATAAATACTTGTTATCGAAATAATCCAGCGTAAGCATAACTAGTCTGAAAGCCTGCTCACGATCCACTCCTGCTCTGAGAGAAACCTTTTCAAATAAACTTCTCCATTCTTTCTCATTATAGGCAAGCAGCATTCCATACTTATCTTGAATCTCCATTTTCAGTTCCTCAGGTGTCGCATAGAAAGCTTCTCTCATCATTCTCATTAAGTCGGGATTTTTTTTATAGTAATGAAATTTAATGATACTGAATTTTTCTTTGGTTTTAAAAAAATCTTGATTTTCCAATAGTGTATCAAAACCCATTTCAATCTTTCCTTTTTCGATGCATCTATCTAGAACGCTCAGATACAACTCTTTCTTACTCTTAAAATGGTGAAAGATTAGTGCCTTAGATATACCAGCCGCCTCCGCCAGCATTGTGGTTGAGGTGTTGACATATCCATATCTAGCAAACACATCAAAACAAGCATCCAAAATTTTTTCTTTATCATAAAGTTGTAAAGGCATGGGATTTACCTCCTAATTATTTTACTGACCATCGGTTACTATAATAATATCATTTTAGTGACCATCGGTCAATATATCTTTATTTTTACCTGTATATTTCCTTATAATGATATGTCTAATCTGACTCCAATACTCTCCAATATAGAATTAGTATCTATCATGAAGACCTTATTGTTTCTTTTGTGATGATTACCTGCGCGTAATAGATAGACATCATTAGTAAAGAAGGTGGCATAGAAATATTCCAATGGATTTAGTGATTACCGACTAAATGCTTGACATAATACATGTTCTTCCAAAAAAAGTATAATAATATTAGTACGATCAGATAATCTAAAAGCTATGTTGATTATTTTGTGTGTAGAGGCTAGAGTACTTTTTTTTATCAGGAGTTGAATATTTAATGCATTTATCAGTAACATTTTTTACGATTTTTTGTGCTTGGAAATGGGGAGACTGGAATAATTGGCATAGATATCACACAACCATGATTTATTCTGCAATGGGTAACTTGCTTTATAACTTTTTATACTATGATCATTTACTATGGCAATACAAACCTAACTTTATACCAAGCCATATTCTTGCAGATCTATTAAGCACATTCATCATTCTTCCATTAACAAGCTTAATCTTCTTAACAAATTACCCAAATACAGTTAAGGGAAAATTGTTTAGGATTCTTAAGTTTACAGCTATTTATTATGGTTTTGAATTGCTTTATCTTAAGTATGGGATACTTATTTATAACTATGGATGGAATATTTGGTACTCCCTGGCATGGCTTTGTATGATGTTTCCTTTAATAGTATTACATCACAAAAATCCTTTAAAAGCTTATGTCGCATCATTTATAGCAGTAATTATTATGCTGGTGTTCTTTCCTATTAATTTTAAATAAGGAGCTTTAATATATTTAAATTCCTCTTTATAAACATAATTGCATAATATATTGAATTATAATAATCTTTCTATGAATCTCCAGACTTTAGCTTAATCTTCCATAACTGATATCGTTATTATACTAGGTAATTCAAATATAATGCTCCTACCCACATTTCCATTAAGCTTATGATTTAAAAGAAATCCCGTATTAATAAATATGATAATCTTTAGTACTACTAAAATAAAAGGGCAAGGTACTTATCTTCCCTTGCCCTTAAATCAGCAGCTAGTCGTAAAACTCAAACAATTCCTCCACTGTTGTATGAAATATCTTTGCAATATCCATTGCCAATTTTAGTGATGGATTGTATTTACCATTTTCTAAATTCCCAATCGTTTCACGCCTTACACCTACTAAACTCGCCAATTCTTCTTGTTTCATATTATATTTTGCACGATACTCTTTAATTCTTGTTTTTAACTCCATATCTACTCCAATACGCTCTTATCTTTATGTGCATATATCATTAGATTAAAAACAAATATCAGGATACTAATGACAAAGTTAATTACAAAGGCAGCAAATCCAAATAACACCATGCTGCTGTTTGGTTCAATGTACTGATAGCGATTAGAAAGAACAGTGCATACTGTCATAATTATCGTATTTATGATCATGTTTACTATAAATGCATTTAACGCTGACTTTTTTATATTTTCCTTAAACAGCTCATCCGGAATCATCTTGGCATAGCTAAAGAAAAAGAAAAACACCAAAAATATACTATGACTAAAGCTACGCCAATACAGACCTAAAATACCGATAAATCCAAGAAATCCTAAGTAAGACAACTTATTCTTCAAAATGACAGCCTCCTCATAATGTTATATATTTATCACTTTATGTTATAAATATATAACACGTCATTAATATTGTCAATATCATGATGTGATGTTTCGCTTATAATTATTACAAAAACCAGGCAATAATAGAAAATAAGATCATCTTTGAAATTTTTATATGAAAGAAGTGATTTTTTGAATAAACCAGGAAGAACCCCTTTAATGCGGGCGAAAAAATTAGAAAAATACCTGGGGGTGGAAGAAATTTATTTAAAGCTTGAAGGTACAAATCCATATGGGCATAAGTTTGACAGAGTATCTGAGGTCATCGTCAAGGATGCTTTGAGTCACAAAAGTAATAGCCTTTTAGTAGACGGCTCTGATGATTATATTCATTCTATCATTCAGTTTTGTGAAAATTATAATCTAGCTGTGAAGATTCCTCTTTTTAAAAATGAGAAATGGAAAGAAAGTATCTTTAATAATGCGCTTTTCATAGATTTTCGAGCAAATAAAACAAGCAATAAATATGAATTTCTAAATAAATACTGTAGAGATCATAAATTCTATAACGCATCTAATCAGTATGCAAATAGAAATCTCAGCATCGTCTCTTTACAAAAAATAGGAGAAGAAATCGCTGAAAAGTTAGGAGATAATATCAGTACTGTATTTGCCCAGTTAAGCTATGGATACACAGTGTCAAGCCTATACAATGGCTTTGTCAACAAGTGGGTTGAGGGTGATATCAATAAATATCCTCAGATATTCTCATGTACCATCCCAAAGGGAAATGCCATATTTAATGATTATAAAGAGAACATGGAGATGGGTGACCTTGAAGAATACAATATTAAGGTTAATAAATACACAAGGAATCTATTTGCTGCCGAAGGAGCTCTGCTTGAGGATACCTTAAAAGCCATTCGTGATACAGAGGGAAAAATCATATCTGTAGATGAAAAGCTTTTAAAAGAAAGTGTTCAAGTGTTAAAGAAGCAAGAAAGCATTTTATTATCTACTGAAGAAGGTTATTCATTTGCCGGATTCTATAAGCTTGCCAAAGAAGGAAAGCTAAAAAACGGAAAGCATGTAATTGTCCTCAATGACGGCAAGAGTGATTTGGAGCTTTATAGAGTTACTAGCTTTGAAAAATACTCCAAAGAGCAAATTTCAAAGTGGATAAAGGAGTGGCTGCAAGATTATTCCGACCCAATAGAAGAGACTGAAGATGCCGTTGCATCTGCAATAAAGACAGGGTTTATACTTTTGGCACTTAGAAACAATATTCCTCAAGGTGTATGTGTTGTTGTAAATCTCGGGTTTAAGGATTTTATTCCTACATACCACCTTGGCTATATTGGCACGAAGGAAGGAAATAAAGGCCGCGGCATCGCTACAGAGCTTATCAGTCATATGATAGAATTGACAAAAGGCAAGCTGTCTCTTCATGTGGATCTTGAAAACAAAAGGGCTAGAAAATTATATGAGAAGCTTGGTTTTAAAACATCCTATTATAGAATGATATACCACGAAGAACAATAGAATAAAGTTCTGACTAAATGCTTCAATAAATATTTGGCTTCAATTTATTTACATAGAAATTATGGTGGGTCGCATAATATGGAAGAATCGCTATATAATCGAATTCCAAACATAAGAAATATAGAACATGCAGATTTTCTATGCAGCTTAAGCCGTGAAACAAAATTATATATATTCAAAGTATTGCATTGTACAAAAAAGCAAGGTCAATTTGTTAAAGAGAGCTTTTAAATAAAAATAAAAAATAGAATCAACAATATTAGGAGGTAAGCCAATGAGAAATAAAATACTTATAGTAGGTGGAGTTGCCGGTGGTGCTTCCGCCGCAGCAAGGCTTAGAAGATTGGATGAGAACGCTGAAATAATAATGTTTGAAAGAGATGAATACATATCCTTCGCTAATTGCGGACTTCCATACTACATTGGTGAAACTATTAAAGAGAGAGACAAGCTATTGGTTCAAACACCCCAAGCAATGAAAGCCAGATTTAACATCGATGTCAGAAACAACAGCGATGTTAAAAGCATTGATGTTAAAAGCAAGAAGATTTCAGTTCATAGTAAATCTAAAGGTTCTTACGAGGAGAGCTATGATTATCTGATCCTTTCCCCTGGAGCCAAAGCATTAAAGCCTCCCATACCTGGAATCAACAGCAATAAAATCTTCACATTAAGAAACATCCCTGACACGGACTCCATCAAAGCTTATGTCGATAGAAATGAGACAAGAACTGCTGTCGTTATCGGGGGCGGTTATGTAGGGGTTGAAATGGCCGAGAATCTAAAAGAAAAAGGCCTTAAGGTTACTCTTGTTGAGGCAGCACCCCATATACTTGCACCATTTGACTCAGATATGGTAGTTATGGCGGAAAAAGAATTAGTAGAAAATGGTGTAGAGCTTATACTAAATGATGGTGTTAAAGCTTTTAATGAAGTCGAAAATCAAGTAGCGGTTAGCTTAAATAGTGAGACTAAGCTTCACGCAGACATCATTATATTAGCAATAGGCGTTGCACCGGATACTGCTTTTTTGAAGGACAGCGGATTAGATTTTGGACCTAGAGGTCATCTTATCGTAAATGATAAAATGCAAACAAATATTCAAAACATTTATGCCGTAGGTGATGCCATCGAAGTTGTAGATTATATAACCAAACAGAAAACGGCGATTCCATTAGCAGGACCTGCAAATAAACAAGGCAGAATAGCAGCTGATAATATCTGCGGAATAAATTCAACCTATAAAGGAACCCAAGGTACAGCTATTATCAAAGTATTTGACTTGACAGCAGCAAGTACGGGTGCTAATGAAAGAACACTTCAAAGGTTCAATATACCTTATAAGGTTATTTACATCCATCCGGTATCCCATGCTTCTTACTATCCCGGCGCAATGCCAATGTCACTGAAGCTAATTTTTGATGATAAAGGCAAGATACTTGGTGCTCAAGGGATTGGATATGATGGTGTTGACAAGAGAATTGACGTTATAGCGACAGCAATAAGATATAATGGTACGATAGATGATTTGACAGAATTAGAGCTGTGCTATGCCCCACCCTATTCTTCAGCAAAAGATCCAGTAAATATGGCTGGCTTTGTAGCACAGAATGTATTAGCAGGTAGATCTCACATGGCTGCTTTTAAGGACATTCATGATCACGAAGATAAGGATACTATTCTACTTGACGTTCGTACAATAAGTGAATTTAACAATGGTCATATCCATGGTGCGGTAAACATGCCCGTAGATAGCTTGAGAGATAGGCTAAATGAGCTGGATAAGAGCAAAACCATTGTTGAATATTGTCAGGTAGGTCTAAGAGGATATATAGCTGATAGGATTTTAAGCCAGAATGGCTTTAAAGTTGTAAACGTTACTGGAGGTTATCGAACTTCTTCAATTCTTGATTTTAATCCTAAAAAACCAAGCGATGCTAGCGAAATCAATAAAGAAGAAAACGCTGGCCGTATAACTATAGATCCTGATACACAAGCAGTAAAGAAGAATTAATTTTAAGGATGTCTTGGCTTAACACCCAGACATCCTTAATCATTATCTTTCTAATTTTCCGTTATATCTTCCAGTTCCTCCGGTAACATTTATAATATTGAAGCCTTTATCTTTTAATATTCCACAGGTTCTTGAGCTTCTTGCCCCTGATTGACAAATGATATGATACTCCTTCGACTTATCGAGATACTTTTCTGTTTCTGATAATATGTTATTCATCGGAACGTTTTTAGCTGTTGGCAAATGACCGCTTCTATACTCGTTTGGTTCTCTGATATCAATTAAATTTATTTTTCCCAATAATGCATCTATTTCCTTTACATCTATAGCTTTTGTCGACTGCTTAGAGAAAAATTTAAACATTTGCATACCACCTTCCATATTGTTATATGATCAATTATAGCAATTATATAAATCCATTTAAAGCTGCTCTATAATTGTATTTTCTATCCGACTTCAAAAAAATATTAAAGTATTTCTATTTCAATATTTTCTAATACTGCATCGGTATTCTGCTCTATATATTCAATCACATTCTGAATAGAACTGTTGGCATGTTTAGTGCTGTTACTAACACAAGCGATTCCAATCACAATAGACTGATGCATATCAAGGTTTTCTATCTCTGCAATGGATACGTTGAACCTATGCTTTACCTTGTCTATAACGCTTTTCACCACCATCCTTTTTTCTTTTAAAGAATGTACCCAGCTGGCATACAAATAAATTTTCCCTGTACCAATGATCAATTCTACACCTTCTTCATTTATTTACTCTTCAAAACATTTCATCTATTGCTTTATATTATATCCCAACATATCCTAATTCTAACTGGTGGCCTTAATTCCTTTTTTCAGTATAAATGGATATTTATACATATAATCTAATTTACATAATAAGCACTATATGAGTCATAGCGCGAGTTCGTCAGCTAATTTGCAGTACTTTTTTGTATTTTCAATCAATTTAAAAGATTTAAACTTATGTAAACCATCTTGTGAATGTTCCGACTTCTCTGTATAATTATTAATTGTCACGCAAAATTCAAATATTCATTTTATTACACAGAAGGTTTTTATCTTGTCATTTTAAGGAGGAAATTCACAATGAACAAAAAAACATTTAGTGATGTAATCGTCGTAGGTTTTGCACTTTTTGCCATGTTCTTTGGTGCAGGAAACTTAATTTTCCCACCTTCATTAGGTTTGATGGCCGGAGACAAGTGGGTATCCGCTCTGATCGGCTTTCTTTTAACCGGTGTCGGAATGCCTTTATTAGGAATTCTTGCCGTATCTAAAAGCGGCGGCACCATGGAAAAATTCGCCGGTAAGGTAAGTCCTACTTTTGCTAAAATTCTTGGAACCGTGATTATGCTTGCTATCGGACCGTTATTAGCAATTCCCAGAACCGGTGCCACTACATTCGAAATGGGTATTCAGCCTATATTCCCGAATGCAAGCCCAATATTAGTATCTGTTATCTTCTTTGCAATTACATTATTCTTTGTAATTAGCCCATCTAAGGTTATTGATAGCATCGGGAAGGTGCTGACACCTGTTTTATTAATTACGATAGGTTTTATTATTTTCAAGGGAGTCACTACACCAATAGGAGAACTTGCAATGACCAACTTGGCGAATCCATTCTCCAGAGGTTTTACAGAAGGATATCAAACCATGGATGCACTTGGTTCAATCGTATTGACAAGTATTGTTATTGCCGGACTCATTGCTAAAGGCTATACAGAGCAAAAGCAACAAATGAAATTAACCGTGCTATCAGGCATCATTGCAGCAACAGGCCTTCTCGTTGTTTATGGCGGCTTAGCCTACCTGGGTGCTACAGCGGTAAAAATATTCCCTGCTGATATGGGTAAAACAGAATTAATTATCAATATTACTGCACTATTGCTAGGTGACTGGGGTAAAATTGCTTTAGGAATAGTTGTCGGACTTGCTTGTTTAACTACTGCAATTGGTCTTACAGCTACTGCCGGTGAATTTTTCAATAAGCTTACCAACAATAGAGTAAGTTATCGTGCAGTGGTCATAATTATTACAGTATTCAGTGCTATTGTTTCAAACGCAGGAGTGGAAACCATCGTTAGTTTTGCAGTACCACTTCTGGTAACAGTTTATCCAGTAGCCATCGCATTAATCATTCTTTCAATATTTGATGGTTTTATTAAAAGCAGAGGGGTTTACATCGGAGCAGTATTTGGTGCATTGCTGGTAAGCTTATTTGATGCATTGGCTGCTATCGGAGTAAATATCTCATCTGTACAAGGAATCATTGGTATGCTTCCTTTCTCAGCTCAAGGTTTTGGCTGGGTTGCACCGGCAGTAGTTTGTGCCTTGATTGGTGCATTGCTGTTCAGAGATAAAGTAAGTATGCAAAGCTAATTTATTTTATTTACAAAAGCCTCAGGATTACTGAGGCTTTTTTGCAGAAAACAAAGTTTTAAAATTCAGACATATTGTGCTTGTTATGTTTCTAGACAATCATCTTTGTTCACAGTATAATATATACACAATTGCATCAAGAATGTCGTCAATGAAATGTATTTAAGCCCATGCTAATTAAAAGCATCCATTCATTTTTGATAAAAATATGAAAGAAGGTATACCATGAATTTAGATACTTCCTTGGCTCCTAGATTTGTTGTCTTTCATTATTTTATTAACTGGTTTATCCAGCAATTCGGAAGTATTCCCTATTTTATCTGTGTTGTCGGCGGTATAGGTGCTATTTGTACCTACGCTTTTTATAAATGCATCAAAGAAGATAAATGGGATCAAGCAATCATGATCGTGATATTTGCATGCGTCTTCGTAGGAGGTCTTATAGGTTTAGGTATAGATATCAGCAATGGTTATGCCTTCGACCCGCTGCTCAACGAATAAAATATTATTTAATCCATTATAAAAGGCTGGAAGTTTGCACTTCCAGCCTTTGCAATATTGCATTTTTAATATGTCAGATTATTTTATTGCTTCTTCATTATCTATTACAATTTGTGATTCAAATACATATGCATTATTCATACCAGTCACTTCCCTAAAGAAGTTCAGAGGAACATAGGTCTTACCCTCTTTTATTTCGGGTGCATTTCCTAATTGAATAGGTGCTGTTTTCATGTAAATGTAATTATCTTCACCTATCTTTAAAGATATGCCTTTGCCAAGCATAACGCTTTGCTCTGCGTTATTCCAGATTACGTCAAATCCCAAGGTCTCTGCGATTGCACGAAGCGGTACCATTACAGCACCTTTTTCATTCATATAAGCAGCAGAAGCTTCTATCTTCTTGTTATTCACAACGATATCCATTGTTGAAACATCTCCAATTACAGTATCTGCCTTTTCAAACAAAACAACAATCTTAGATGGTGTTGTTTGTGCCGGAATGCTTTTTGTAGTCACACCATAGACTACTACAAGTTTTCTGTTTGTCAGCTGACCTTCAAAAGCGGTATCATCTTGCAATAATATTTCGGTAGCATCTGAAACATTTAACTTCAACCAATTATCAGAGCTGACCAAGTCCTTGTTAAAACGATCTACCTTTACATTTTGCTCGTCATTTCTAACTACAACTACTTCCGCGTTGTATTGTGCCGGATAAATCATGATCATCGGCGCATTGGCATCATAATATCCTGTAATTTCAGATCCTACTGCAATTTCTGCATTGTTTAAAATATATGTATCCTTTGATATGATAATATTTGCAATATTTCCCTCTTGATCTTCTAATAATAAAATTTTTGAACCCTCTACAGCTTCAAAATTGGCTATTTCCTTCACCTTACCTGCAAAAGAGCCGAAATATGCCTGTTCACCTTCATTCCGTTCACTACTGATTGGAATCATATCTTTTATTGGTGCCACATCATTCATTCTTGTTAAACCCTCAATGTTAGCAAAAGCTGTTACAGCTGAGGTTGATAAAATAGTTACTGTTAATAGTCCTGCAAATACTTTTTTAAATTTCATTATGTTAATCTCCTGTCTTATTCATTTTATACTTATCAGACGGGATAAACATAAAAATGGTTCCAATCATTCATTATTTTTACATCAAGAAAGTAAAAGGGATGCGGTGCTTAGCCACATCCCTTTGTTACATTACCTTACTTTTGCAGCTGTTTTATTAAATTTGCCATTTCTATCGCAGTTGCTGCAGCTTCAAAACCCTTATTGCCTGCCTTTGTTCCCGCCCTCTCAATTGCTTGCTCAATGGTATCGGTTGTCAGTACGCCAAATATTACAGGAACCTCTGAATCCAAGGAAACATTTGCGATGCCCTTTGTAACCTCACTTGATACATAATCAAAATGTGGTGTAGATCCCCTTATCACAGCGCCAAGACATATGACGCCATCGTACTTCTTAGAATTCGCCATCTTCTTTGCTATCAAAGGTATTTCAAAAGCACCGGGCACCCAAGCCAACTCAATATCATTTTCCTCTACGCCATGCCTGTTCAATGCGTCTAATGCTCCAGACAGTAGCTTTCCACCTATAAACTCATTAAACCTGCCTATTACAATACCAAACTTTAGTCCTTGTGCGATCAATTTTCCTTCATAAGTCTTCATATTATTGTTCCTCCTTAAAATTCAACATATGTCCCAGCTTTTGCTTCTTAGTTTTTAAATAGTATTCGTTTCTTTCATTGTGATTCATTTGTATTGGTACTCTTTCTACCAGCTCTATTCCATATCCCGATAGCCCTGCCAGTTTCCTAGGATTATTCGTCAACAGCCTAACCCTCTCAATGCCTAGGTCTGCCAATATTTGTGCTCCAACTCCATAATCCCTCATATCCGCCGGAAAGCCCAATGCCAGGTTTGCTTCCACAGTATCCATTCCTTGGTCTTGTAGTGCATATGCTCTTAATTTATTGATGAGCCCGATCCCTCTACCTTCCTGGCGCATATAGAGAAGTACACCTCTACCTTCTTCCTGAATTTTTCTCGCCGCTGCTGCAAATTGTTCTCCACAGTCGCATCGCAAAGATCCAAAGGCGTCTCCCGTAAGACATTCTGAGTGAACTCTTACCAGAACCGGCTCACCATCAGCAATATCACCTTTTACCAAGGCTACGTGATGCTCTCCATTCAATGAATTCTCATAGCCGATAATTTTGAAATTACCATGCTTTGTCGGCATATTTGCTTCAGTAACTCTCTTTATCAGCACCTCCGCTTTTCTTCTATATGCAATAAGATCAGCGATTGTTATTATCTTCAAATTATGCACTTTAACGTATTCCAATAATTGTGGCACTCTAGCCATCGTTCCATCCTCATTCATGATCTCGCATATGACCCCTGCAGGCTTTAAACCGGCAAGTCTTGGCAAATCTACTGCCGCTTCAGTATGACCGGCTCTTTTTAATACACCTCCCGATTTTGCTTCCAAAGGAAATATATGACCCGGTCTCTTAAAATCCTTAGGGACTGCCTTTGAATCAAGTACCTTTTGTATCGTTGCAGCTCTCTCAAAGGCGGATATCCCAGTCGTAGTTTCTATGGCATCAATGGAAACGGTAAAAGCTGTTTCGTGAGAATCGGTGTTCTTCTCCACCATCTGATGGATATTCAACTCCTTAAGCCTTTCTCCCGTCATAGGAAGGCATATCAAACCTCTCCCATATTTTGCCATAAAATTGATTGCTTCTGGAGTTGCTTTCTCCGCTGCCATTAGCAAATCTCCTTCATTCTCCCTATCCTCATCATCTACGACCACAATAATTTTTCCTGCTTTTATATCCTCTATAGCTTCTTCAATTGTATTGAATTTCATAATCTTTCTTACCTCCTTTATTCTATGCAAACCCATTTTCTTTTAAAAAGTTCATATCAATTGTTTTTCCAGGATGATCATCATTATGAAACATCGCTAGCCGCTCAATGTATTTGCCTACCATGTCGCATTCCAAATTAACTTCATCACCAATCTTTCTACTTAACAAGGTAGTTTCATCTCTGGTAAGCGGAATTATAGAAACCTTGAAGCTCTCTCTATCCACATAAGCTACCGTTAAGCTGGTACCGTCAATGGCAATAGACCCTTTTTCTATGATATACTTCATAATTTCTGATTCAGACATTATCGTTACCCATGTGGCATTGTCTTCTTCTTCAATAGCGCTTATTCTTCCTATACCATCGATATGACCTGAAACAATATGTCCTCCCAATCGGTCTCCAAGCTTTAAGGCTCTTTCCAGATTCACTTTGCTTCCGGGCTTCAGATTATTTAAATTGCTTCTTCTCATGGTTTCTGGCATAACATCTACTACAAAGCTTTTATTTGAAAAGCGGATTACTGTTAGACAAACACCATTTGTGCTGACGCTGTCTCCCAGCTTCATATTCTGCAGTACCTTATCAGCACTTATGGTAAGCTGTGCAGACTTTACTCCTTTTGTAATGGATTGAATCATACCTATTTCTTCTATGAGTCCGGTAAACATACTAAGCTTCCCCCTTCCTCAAATAACCTTCTATCATAATGTCCTCTTGAAATCTTAAGATTTCAAAATTATCCAGCTGTATCGCATTTTTCATATAGCTTATACCAGCTCCACCTACAGGTGTCTTCGAAGCTGCACCGCCAATAATTTTCGGTGCTATAAATGAAATAACTTTATCTACAATGGATTCCTCTAGTGCACTAAAATTAAGTGCCGCTCCCCCTTCTATCAAGACACTGTCTATTTCCCTTTTTCCAAGCTGCTGCATAAGGTAACCCAAGTCCACCCGATCATTTTTTAAAGGAGTGACTATGATATCTGCACCCTTCTCCAGGATGCTTTTCAGTCTCTTCTCATCTGCCTTTTCAGTGGTAGCTATAATAGTCTTTGCCTTAGAATCTAGATTTAGAACCTTAGCATCCAAGGGTATTTTAGCTGTTGAGTCCACTATAATTCTTATAGGATCTACACCGTCTCTGTCCTTTAATCTTGTTGTCAGTTCCGGATTGTCTGCTGCAATAGTCCCTATACCTACCATAATTCCTGAAACTCTATGCCTTATTTCATGTACATACTGTCTCGAAAACTCATTCGTTATCCATTTAGAATCTCCAATAGGGGAAGCAATCTTACCATCTAATGTCATGGCTGTCTTTAGAATCCCAAAGGGCAGCTTTGTTGTTATGTATTTAAGAAATATTTCATTCAGCTTTTTTCCCTCTTCCTCTAATATGCCTGAAATCACTTCAATTCCATTATTTTTGAGAATTTCCACTCCTCTACCCGCCACAAGAGGATTTGGATCCAACAACCCAATGACTACTTTTTTTATCCCCTTCTCAACAATAGCATTGGCACAGGGCGGGGTTTTTCCATAATGAGAACAGGGTTCCAAGGTTACATACATGGTTGCTCCACTTACGTCTTCAGTGGCATTCCTAAATGCATTGATTTCCGCATGATGACTTCCATAGATCTGATGGTAGCCTTCTCCTATAATCTTTCCATTCTTTACGATTACTGCACCTACCAAAGGATTTGGTTTTGTATATCCACTTCCTATTTGAGCCAGCTCTAAAGCCTTTTTCATAAATTTAATATCCATATAAACACCTCTGAATATATTATTTGGAACTTATGAATTAATAATCCCAAATTTGAAGTCTACATGCTTTTTGCAATGATCTTGAAAAAGCAGACACCGGTGATGAAGTTATTTTTTTATTCCACAGAAAAATAATCTTTTCATGCGCAATAAAAAAACGCCCTGAAAAATCAGGGCGTTGCATAGCCTCGGAATCTCACCGAATCAACCTTACGGTTCGCGGGCTTTACCGCCGGTGGGGACTTACACCCCGCCCTGAAGATCTAATATTCAATTCTAGATATTAAATTACCACTAAAGTTGGAATGTGTCAATAAAAATCTTGCTTTTTTATCTATTTATCAAATAAGCCGCCTTTTTTAGTTCTTTTTACTGCCTTCGTATTTTCTACAATATTGATATTGACCTTTGTACTATAATTTTGTTTTGAACTTTTTTTCTTTTTTTCTTCTATGAGTTTTTTCATCATTTCTATCTGTTTATCCTGCATTTTAATTCTCCCTTTTCAATGTTTCCAGATCACTATGAAATCTGGTCTACAAGACTGTTCACTGCCGAGTTCACATTTGAAGAAGCTTGAATCTGAAGCTCAGACAGGCTGCTTAAATTCTTTGCTACCATTTCTACATCTCTGATTTCTCCCGTGAGCATCGTAAGTATCTTTGTAATCTCTTTTGCAAAGTTTTCACTGCTGTCAGCAAGCTTCTGAACCTCATTTGCTACCACGGAGAAACCCTTGCCGTGTTCACCCGCTCTTGCAGCCTCAATTGTTGCATTTATTCCTAATATTTTAGTTTGCTTTGATATATTGTTTACATACTGGATAATTTTATCTGTTTCCTGTATATACTCTATGGATGTCTTAGAAATTTCGTTCAGCTTTTTGTTTATTTCAAATGTTCTATCTATAGAAGAGGAAATATCCTTTATGTGGCTTTGTACCTGCGTTGAGGTATCTTTAATTGCTGATATCTGGCTGTTCAACTTATCTAATACTTTAATATCTCTTTTAACTAAGGTCATAATTAGCAGTGCTCCTGCTGAATCAATGATGGTGCATTTATTTCCAAAGCTCTCGTTAAGCTCTTGTTTTACCTTTTCAACTCCTGTTGCTTCTATAACCAAATCAAGATTTGTTGTAGAAATATCACTAATGGATTGGGAACATCTGATGTTAAGCTTTTTTGCAAGCAATACC
This sequence comes from Clostridia bacterium, assembly GCA_029256325.1. Lineage (GTDB taxonomy): Bacteria > Bacillota > Clostridia > Lutisporales > Lutisporaceae > GWB2-37-7. The sequence goes on along the minus strand of JAQSYD010000018.1, from coordinate 4,112 downwards.
CCAGGTGCATCCACACTTCTATCTATTACTTGAACAATTTTAATCTCATCAATTTTCGAAAAAGATTCAATCATATTTGTTCCGCCAGTTCCTGCCCCTACTATAACTATATTCATTTATTAACCCTCCAGAGATTATATTCATAAAATTTACACTATAAATATAATACCAATCCTTTACTCTTATGTAAATCTAATATTAATTTTTATGTCATATTATACAACCCTGCATATTATATACTGAAACAAGCATAAAGGAGGGTTGTATATGAGTAAACATCATCATCATCATCACCACTGTCCTAATGAGCAGGAGGAAATTATCGACAGAATAATAAGACGGTGTTGCAATGACAGAAGACCGGAGGCGCTATTACCGATAGCATTGTCTCCTGAGGAAATCAGGGAGTTTCGCTGTATTAGAGAATGTCTACGTAGATGTTTGTGCCGTCCATTAGATAACTTTTCAAGAGTAGAAGGAGCCGAGGATTTTAATAGACGCCGTAGAGATTAATCATATATGTACAAACATTAGGGCTATCATCAGTAGAAAACAAAGAACATTTGTATTAGCCCACCTTAATCATTTCTTATACTGAAATTGGGCACTAGCAAAAATAATAAGAGAAGCACCTGAATATTGAAGAGAGTAGACATAGTATAAAAATGAAGGGGGTTATTCTACCCCCTTCATTTTTATACTTATCTATTCTCTAACTTTTCCGGACGCTCACCGGCAAAACACTCCAGTACACAAGGATCATATTCTCAACTGTATTTGGTACCTTAATTACCAAGCAAGGTTACTCTTTGAAATTTTTTCACTTCTTCCACTCAACGGAAATCCTCCATTTATTTTCCTAATTTAAGCTTTATTCGTTAGCTATTATAAATTACTTGATTAAATTTTACCCTTAATTGTTTTTCAGAATTACGCCAACCATCCCAGATATCAATATTATTGGCAGTACACTTGCGATCATTCAATCTTTATTTCTTAACTAAGTGAAGAAGTTATAAACCATATGAACAAATCTTCAATCATGTTAATCATTCCCATTTATGTAAAAAAATCATAAATGTAAAATGCAAGTATACAGTATACAGGATTCAATTGTTAGACTATTTCATTTTCACGAATTATTTATTTATGCAGCCAATTTGCTTTACATAAAATGGATGTTGTTATTTTTTCTACAACCTTTGCAAGTCAAATCTTTATCAGCTTTGTAATATCAATATCTCTCGTGCTGCAATCGGATTTGTTAAAAAATTTTAAGCCTCCTATCCTATATTGACATGGACAAAATTATGCAAAATTACTAAATTTTAAGGAGGGCTCTTATGGATTTATTAAAACTTTCAGGTAGCTTAGACGGTTTCTTCTGGGGACAAATCATGATCATTTTATGCTTAGGTGCCGGTATTTTCTTTTCAATTATAATGAAGTTCCCACAGTTAAGACTTGTTAAAGACATGGTTAAACTGCTTCTAGGCGGCAAAAGCTCTGAAAATGGCGTTTCCTCATTCCAAGGTTTCGCAATGGCTTTAGGTGGCCGTGTTGGTACTGGTAACATTACTGGTGTTGCTAGTGCAATATTCTTTGGTGGTCCTGGTGCAGTATTCTGGATGTGGGCAATTGCATTCTTAGGTGCAGGTTCAGCTTACATCGAATCAGCATTGGCTCAGGTATGGAAGGAAGAGGTTAACGGTGAATATCGCGGTGGTCCTGCTTACTACATTGAAAAAGGTTTAAAAAGCAAGCCACTTGGTGTTGCATTCGCGATTCTTACAATTCTAGCTTGCGGTATCATGCTTCCAGGTATTCAATCCAACTCCTTTGCAGTAGCAGCAGGTACTGCATTCCCTATACCTACAATGGTTTGGGCTGTATTATACGCTGCATTGACTGCATTTGTAATCTTCGGTGGCGGTAAAAGAATTGCAAAGACAGCTGAAATGATAGTTCCTTTCATGGCTATCGCTTACATCATTCTTGCTCTTGTTATTCTTGTTGTAAACGCTTCAAAGATTCCAGAAGTATTTGGTTTAATCTTCAGCTCCGCTTTCAATATGAATGCTGTATATGGCGCAATATTCGGTAGCGCAATAGCATGGGGTGTTAAGAGAGGTATCTTCTCAAATGAAGCTGGTCAAGGTACTGGTGCACAAGCAGCCGGTGCTGCTGAGGTTTCACACCCAGCGAAGCAAGGTTTGGTTCAAGCTTTCTCCGTATATGTTGATACATTGTTCGTTTGTACTGCAACAGCAATCATGATATTATCAACTCGTGCATATAACGTTGTAGCAGCTGACGGTTCATTCATTACTGAGTTTGTAGCAGGCGTAGAAAAGGGTAACTTCACACAAACTGCTGTTAACTCATTTATTCCTGGTTTCGGCGGCGGTTTCGTAGCAATCGCATTGTTATTCTTCACTTTCACTACAATATTGGCTTATGCCTTCTATACAGATTCAAACGTTGCTTATCTGTTCAAAGGCAGAACTGATGGTAGTGCTTTCAAGACAACTCAAAACGTATTGAGAGCTGCTCTTGTATTCATGGTATTCATCGGAACAACATCTTCAGCTGACGTTGTTTGGAACTTTGGTTCAGCAGGTGTTGGTGCAATGGCATGGTTCAACGTTATCGTTATATTGCTATTAACTAAACCAGGTATTGCTACTCTTAAAGACTACGAAGCTCAAAAGAAGCTTGGTCTTGACCCAGTATTTGTACCTTCAAGAATCGGTGTTAAGGGTGCAGAGCTTTGGGATAAGATCGTAGCTAGATCTTATGGAGATCAGCTTAAGGCTTTAAATGCAGCGACAAAGAAGAAAGAAGAAAAAGTAGGCTAATCTACAAAATCAAAACCCACTGGCTTCAGTCAGTGGGTTTTTTATTTTACTCATTCTATAATCTATCTAATCAACTATACCTAAACTCTTCAATGCCGCTATACTGCTGCTCATCCTAGGATCCAGTTGAAGAGCTTTTTTATAGCTATTTATGGATAGCTCGCTATCACCATTCTTTAAATACATTTCTCCCAAAGAATCGTATAGATTCGCTGCCTTAGGCAGCTCTGTTATAGCCATGGTGAGAATTGCGATAGCGTCTTCTACTCTGCTTATCCCTAGAAGCTTGTATGCCATGCTGTTAAACTCGCCTTCACTTATATAATAGTCCTTCTTATTCATGTTTCTGATCTCTTCAAATCTCATCTTTGCAGCTTCTATGCCCTTCTCGATTAAAATACGTGCAATCTCCGGTGCAGCAGAATTTTTTAATTGTTCTACTTCATAGCCAAGCATAATATCTAATATATGCTCAGTAACCATTAAAAGATTGATATAATCGCAATTGCAGTAGAAAACCAAGGCTGCGTTTTTTTCAGGTATCAGCACCAAGTTGCTGGTATAGCCTGTATCGCCGCCTGTGTGAAAAATCAGCTCCACATCCTTGTAGTTCTTCATAAACCAGCTTAATCCGATGGATGTTCCCGCTCTGTTTGTTTCTGCATAAGACTTCCACATCATATCGTAGCTTTCTTTCTTTAGCAGATTAAAGCTCTCAAGGCTTCCCCTATTCAAATTTGCAATTGCATATCTGCACAGTTCAGCTGCATTAGACCATAAGGTCGAACTGGGTCCATGGATACGATTATAGGGATAGTATGGATTTACTTCAGTTTTGTATCCACCTTCCATATTTAGGATGTGCGGGCTGGTCATCATGTCCGGTTCGATTTCTTTTATTAAAAAACTGCTGTGCTTCATCCCTAAAGGCTGAAGTATATTTTGTGTTACATAAGATTCAAAGCTCATACCAGAAGCCTTTGCGATTACATCTCCAAGCATCTCATAGGCTAAATTGCTGTAAGAATATCCTTCACCGGGTCCCCACAAAAGCTCTATATCATAAATACTTCTCACATACTTTTCCAAAGCATCTTCTTCATATTGCGGCTCTTCCCATTCATAATCATAAACATCGGGCATACCGGATAAATGACTCATCATTTGTTTTACAGTAATCTTCTTGAATCTCTCGTCCTTTAATTTAAGGTAGGGCAAATATTCTATAACAGCCTTGTTTATATCAATAAGTCC
>JAQSYD010000017.1 GCA_029256325.1 Clostridia bacterium | reverse complement strand
TAGAATTCGGTGATGCATATAGAGAATATATGAAAACAACAAAAATGTTCATTCCTTTTGTTGTGTGACAAGAAAATAATTAATAAAGGGAGATTAAAGTAAAATGAAATCAAAAAAAACATCAATCATCATAATTTGCATCATAGCGCTTGCTATAATTCAAACATTACCGATTTTTTTTCCTAAACCCTTAGGAAGTCAAACAATCATTGATAATAATATTCATCTTTATTATCAATTGGGAGATGAAATAGGAGCAAAGGAGGTTTTTGAACTGCTTAAAGATAAGTCGGATGAGATTCGTACTAAAATGAATTTTAAAAATAGTGTTCCTACAAAAGTATATTTATATAAAACACAAAATCAGCTGGCTATCAGAGAAGCAGGCTTTATTACACTTACCTTTGCTCCGTCATGGCATATCGGAGACAGCCATAAAGGTAATATCATGATGGTATCACCCTATACAATTGTTAAAGGTCATACCCATGATAGTATACTCAATGCTACACTGCATGAATTGGTTCACTCTATTGTTTATCAAATGAACCCAAAGCTATCATATTTTTGGGATAATGGGCTGGCAACCTATCTTGCACAACAAGAACCCCAAGAGAGAGAGATTAATTCTATGCCTATTCCAACCTTAAGAGACATGCATACTGAAAATGGATTGAAGTTTGGTGAAATGGGAGGATATGCATATTCTTATAAATATATAGAGTATTTAGATCAAATATATGGTTGGGAAAAGGTAGCTGCTTATGCATCAGGAAAAGGAGATTACAAAGACGTATTTCAAAAATCAGAGGAAGATATTTATAGAGATTGGTGCAAGTATATGGATGAGTTGAGAAAATAGGAGGTATTTATAGGTGAAAAAAATAATATGCATTGTTCTTATAATCATCATGATGCTTATGGCTGTTCCGCTTACAGCTGTTGGGCAGGAGGAAGCTGGTGTTTCACAATATATTGATAAAACACTGTCCGAAATGGTGAATCAAAAGCAGGTAAAAGGTGCAATTGTTTCCGTTGTAAGCAATGGCAGCAATGAATTATGTAAGGGTTATGGTTTTGCCGATGAAGAAAAAGGTATAGCTGCACATAAGGATAACACGGCTTTTCGTATAGGCTCAATATCAAAAACCTTTGTGACTGTTGCAGCACTGCAGTTAGCCCAAGACGGTAAACTGGATATGAAGGCACCTGTATCCATTTACCTCGAAAGAGATTTTCCAAAGTTTAAATATGATGTTACAATGAATGATTTGCTTACTTACACTGCCGGCTTCGAGGATATGTTTTCAGGCATTGCAGTATTTGATGTGAACAAGGCCGACCCCCTTTCATTAAGTGTTAGGAAGTATTTGCCGGCACAGGTTTTTGCTCCGGGTGAAGTTGTTTCATATTCGAATTACAGCATCGCCCTAGCGGCATATGTAGTTCAGCGTATTTCCGGTGTGAATTTCTATCAGTATGCCGAGGAGAATATATTTAAGCCATTAGACATGACAAAAACATCCTTTAAAATAGATTATAGAGATGTTGTAATATCTAAAGCTTATGGGACAAATGGAAAGGAAAAACCGGAGCCTATCATGAACCTTTATCCCGAAGGTTCAGTGGTATCTACGGCAGCGGATATGTCTAAGTATCTGCTTTGGTTGATGGATGACAGCAACAGGGTTTTAAATGTTGAGGTAAAGCAGCAAATATTTGATCAGCACTTTGTCATGTCAAATGAATTCGGAGGCATGGGGTATACATGGAACAGACTGGAGCGCAATGGTGCTATGTACTATACTAAAAAAGGAGAGACCCCCAATTTCTTTTCTCGAATTGCGATTTATCCAGAACAAAAAACCGGTGTTTTTATATCTGTAAATACTTATGTAGAAGAAGAAAAGCTAAATTTCATAATGGATGAGGCAACCGCCATATTATTGGGAAATAGAAGGCAGCAGGATGTATACACTGGCGCACAAACAGAGGATATTAGCGGTTATTATATTAGAACAAGATCAAACTTTGAAAATCAAGAAAATGTGGTTAATTTCCTGACCCCCAAAAAGGCTGTTCATATAACAGGCAGTATCGACAAGGGATTTTCAATAGAGGGCAAAAAGCTTTTACCTATAGGAGAAAATTATTACAGCTCACCAATTGGAAATTTTAAATATATAAAAAGAGATGGAGGCATATATCTTGCTAATGATTCCCCCGACTCTTATGTGCGTATCCATTGGTATGAGAGCAATGGCATACAGCTGTTTGTATTCACAATGTTTGCAGTTCTAGCCATGATAATGGCAGTTGTAGGTATTATCCGCTTATTTCGTAAGAAAGCAAACAGTAAGTATTATTTTCTTGAGTCATTATCCATCCTTCATATTGCGCTGTTTATTGGAATGGTAATTTTGATGGTTATTGGAATAAGCAATTTAAATATGCTTAAGATGGCTGGTATCGTCAGCATGTGCGGGATGCTCATGGTAGCTATAAGTCTATGTGGTGTTTTATATACGGTGTATGGCTATACCCGAAAGGCTTTTACAGTTCAAAACATACTACTTACTGCTTGGAGCATCTCAAATATATTATTCTGTTTATGGATGCTGCAGGTGAATATTTTATAAGGAAATACCATAATGGAAAGCCTTCTGCTGTTAATACTCAGCAGAAGGCTTTCCATTATTTGATTAGGTTATTTAGTTGGTTTTATAGTAGCATAATTAAATACTTTGACTCTGATCTTTTTTTGTAAAAGGAAATTGCTTTAGTTGAATAAGCATGTATAAGGCAATTATGCTTTCGAATAAACCTATTAGGAAGAATATTACATGTATGAGGGCTATTGCTTGCAATATATAGCATTGAATCAGAATCCAAGCCATCAATATGCAACCGACTCCGCCACTGATATAAACATGAAATTTTAATTTACGTTTCATAAATATAAATGAAACGATATGACCTAAGCCCAGAACGAAAAACAAAAACAAACCGGGAATCAGGAAGCTCGTAAAGGGACCGATTTTCATCATATCAGTAGGTGCCCCGTATAAAGCACCAGAAGGGTCTACCAGAGCCATGATGCCTCCAAATAATGCCCCTATGCCAACAAAGAGAAGAATAGCCGATTGAATTCGGTAGATTTTTTTCATTTTATTTCACTTCTTTCATTTATAAATTAGTCTCCAAAAAGCGAATAAGACTTGTATTAAATTCATAGGATACTCTTTCCTATGAAAAATATTTTGCTATTTGAAAATCGTGTCAATGATGATATCGATGAGCCGTTCACGCTGTTCTGTATCATAAAAATCTATTTTTGTACTTTGCATAAAAACATTTCTTCTCAAGAATGCCGACTGAAGCGTTGCAATCAGAATGTGCGTGGACAGGAAAATTTCCTCCTCGGATTTGCTATCTCCCCATATCTCTTTGATTACGGGCAGATAAGCTTCAATAGTTTGGGAGGTATTGTCTGAGGCATTTCCGGCAAATAGGTCGGAAAGAATAGATATCCTGGAAATACCCTGATTTTGTGCTAAAAATGTGCAGGTTGCTTTATTTCCAATGATTTTCTGCACACATTGATTAATCAAGTTTTCTTTTGTTTGAAAATGATAGTTAATAAGCCCTACACCAACACCGGCTTTTGCCGCGATGTCTCGAATTGTTACGCTTTCAATGGATGCACTTTTACCGATTAATGCAATAGTGGCATCCACAATTTTTTCTTTTACGTTGTTTTTTTTCATAGGACAACTCCTGAAAAGCAGACGAGTGTATTATTAATCATATTTTTCTCCTATTACTATTATTATTGAACATAGATTTGAACAACGTTCAATAATAATAATATATTAATTGTATTTATTTGTCAATGATAAAAACTATGCAAAACAATAAACCCTAACCTGCTTTAATCAAGGATTCTCATTCTATAAGCTTGGATTGCTGTTTCACTTAGTTTTTTCATTAGATTATGATTTACATAAGAACCAACAACGGCACCGATACCAGGCAGCATTTGCAAAAGCTTTGCTAGATCAATATAGTCTCTATATTCTTGCTGAAAGCTTTTCCAATCAAAGTGATTGATATCATCAGGAAGGGAGCTGCAGTATGCTTCCCAATTTAGCATTTTTTCAAAAATCTTATTTACATTACCTTTACTTGAAAAAGCAAGCTGAAATATATGAAGCAAATAAAGGCGCTCACTATAATCATTGGCATCAAATCCATAAATACTGGCAACATCATAAAGAAATTTGATTTTGATGCTTAAAAGCAGAGGTAAATCTGTAAGTCCCAAAACGATGCCGCCAGCACCTGTGGCTGCCCCTTCAATGATGGCAGTGGTTTTATAAAGCCTGGTTTTTTCTTTGACCAACCTTTCTCTTTCCATCAGTGACAGGTTTTTAATAGGCGGTTTCGCAGTGTACTTAGCACCATATAAAACTGCATTTGTTAAGCTTTTTATTGCTGAAGTAATAATTTCATGATACTTATCAGGCAGCATGTCATTAAATTTATTCTGGACGCCCTTTGCGGCCTTTTGCATAATTGAAGGCTTTCTTTTCATTACACTTTTCCAGTCATTTAGCTCACGTAAAGCTCTATCGTTATAAGAAATCATTTTATCACCAACATCAATTATTTTAGTATAATATAGAGCAGCTTATATTTATTATATACGAAACAAACTTGACTATCACACAAATATATAAACAACATCATTTCTTCATGGTATTTTAATAATAGGTAAACTTTATGAAATAATTATGAGATAATCAAAATAGGACACATCGTTGTCATATAAAATATAGTACAATACGAAGAGGTGATGACATGCAAATAAGTAGATTATTTGAAATCGTATATATTCTTCTTAATAGAAAACCAATAACTGCGAAAAAATTAGCAGAGAGATTTGAAGTGTCTGTGAGAACGATTTATAGAGATATTGATACTTTATGCGCTGCAGGGGTCCCCATATATATGACCAAGGGCAAGGGCGGGGGAATTGGTCTTGATGAGAATTTTGTACTAAATAAATCTGTATTATCAGACAAGGAGCAGAATGAAATACTAACTGCACTGCAAAGTTTAAATGCCATAAAATACCCAGATATCGATCATGTCATTTCTAAGCTTGGGGCACTATTTAATAAAAGTGATGCCAGTTGGGTTGATGTAGACTTCTCTCATTGGGGCAGTCATGATATGGGAAAGTTTAATCAACTCAGAATGGCAATTATCAATGCAAAGACCATTGATTTTGAGTATTTTAGCACCTATGGTGAAAAAACAAATAGAAGAGTAGAGCCATTGCAGCTATGGTTTAAGGACAAATCATGGTATTTAAAGGGCTACTGTTTATCAAAGCAGGCGTTTAGAATATTTAAGCTAGCTAGAATGAAAACCCTGCAGACAATAGACAGGACCTTTGACAGGGAATCCCTGCTGGCTTCCTTTGACGAGCCTATAAGAGATGAAAGCTGCAGAACGATCCGTTTAAAACTGCATATACAACCTTGTGCAGCCTATCGCGTGTACGATGAGTTTGATGATAATGAGATCACGAAAAATGAAGATGGCAGTTTTACAGTTACGGTTTCTTATCCTGAAGATGAATGGGTTTATGGCTATATTCTATCCTTCGGAAGCAATGCGGAGGTCATAGAACCTCAATATGCAAGAGAACTCATTCGAGAGCGGCTGGAAGCGATTATGATAAAGTACAGATAAATTATAATATGACACACAGTTGTCGTATTATCTATGATATGCTAATATCAAAAAGATATAAGGAGCGTATATATGAGTGAAAAGATAGATTATAAAAAACAATATAAAAACATTTACTTACCATCGACCCTTCCCGCGATTATTGATGTTCCTAAGATGTCCTATATAATGGTTAGCGGTACTGGAGATCCGAATCATGAGGAGTTTGCAAGGAGAACAGAGGCATTATACAGTTTAAGCTATGCTGTTAAAATGTCCTATAAAAGCAAGGAAATACCTTCGGGATATTATGAATATACCGTTTTTCCCTTGGAGGGAATATGGGACTTAGTAGATAAGTCAAAGCCTGCAACAGATAAAGATAATTTTAAATATACAATCATGATCCGCCAGCCGGAGTTTTTGACAGATGAATTATTCGAGAAATTTCGAGAGCAAACAAAAAAGAAAAAGCCAAATCCATACCTTGAGGAACTAAAATTAGGCGAAATAACAGATGGACTGTGCTGTCAAATCATGCATATCGGAAGCTATGATGATGAACCTGAGAGCTTCGCTAAAATGGATGCCTTCTGTAGGGAAAAAGGATATATACGTTCTTGCTATACCCATAGAGAAATATATCTCTCAGATCCGCGCAAGTCAGAGACCGCAAAGAGGAAGACAGTTCTAAGATACGCAGTAAAGGATAGATAAGTCTATGGAATTTATTGCTGCAAAAACAATTCTATCAGGCTATAGCCATGGAGACAGCTGGTTTGGTTGTAATTATAATATGAATATATATCGAGGCTGCAATCATGGGTGTATTTATTGTGACAGTCGTAGTGAGTGCTATCATGTAGAGAATTTTGATGAGGTCAAGGCTAAAGAGAATACACTTCTGCTGCTGACACAGGAGCTTAAGTCAAAGCGAAAGAAGGGTGTTGTGACAACAGGAGCAATGAGTGATCCCTATAATCCCTATGAAGCAGAATATAAATTGACAAGAGGAGCGCTTGAGCTTATTCATAAGTACGGCTTTGGGGCAAGTGTCCTTACCAAATCAGACTTGGTAACAAGAGATATTGATGTGTTAGCTAAAATAAAGGAACATTCACCTGCTATGGCTAAACTCACCATAACTACCTATGATGATGAGCTATGTAAAAAAATAGAGCCCAATGTTTCAGTGACATCAAGAAGATTTGCGGCACTAAATGAGTTAGCTCAAGCAGGTATTTTTACCGGTATACACATGTGGCCATTATTGCCCTATATCAATGATACCGAAGAGAATATCAAGCAAATTATAAAAGCTGCAGCAGAAAATGGTGCCAGCTTTGTCAGCCCATATTTTGGACTAACACTGCGTCAGAATCAAAGATTGTATTTTTATCAACAGTTGGATCGTTTTTTCCCGGGAACAAAACAAAAGTACATAAGTACTTATGGCGACAAATATGAATGTATTTCAGTGCATAAGAATGAGTTATGGCAAGTATTCAAAACGGAATGTGCCAGGTACGGCTTGTTATATAAAATGTCAGATATAAGGGAAGCATTTAAAAGCAGTTATGAGAATAAGCAAATGACAATGTTTTAATGATATTGAGATGTATTGAACGCTATAAGATATTTTAAGGAGGTCTAACATGATCCATTATAAAAATTGTTCCGAGATTGAACTTGAAAAGGTTTATACAGGATTTAAACTGGGATTTTCAGACTATATGATAAAATTGGATATCTCTCAGGCAGACTTTCTGAAGCGCTTTTTTGGGCCGGAAGGCAACAGCCTTGAATATTCATTTATTGCGTTAGATGATGAGGAACCAATTGGGGTGATTCTGGGAGGCATCAAGAATTATGAAGGGATAAAGACCATGAGATGCGGTACGCTCTGCATTCATCCTGATTATCGGGGAAAAGGTGTAAGTCAGGAATTGTTTAAGCTTCATAAACAAATTGCACTGGACAATAACTGCAAACAAATGTTTTTAGAGGTTATTTCAGGTAACGATAGGGCGGTTAAGTTTTATAGCCGTTTAGGATATCACAAGATTTATGATATTAGCTACTATACCCATTCTGATGCAGCAAGTTTTATAGATGAGAATAATAGCCAGCAGAACATAAGGCAGATTGATTGTGAAGCCATAACCAGTATTTCAAGAGAAATTGCAGATATCCATATCAATTGGCAGAATGATATGGATTATATCAAGAAACTTGACGACATAACATATTATGGAGCTTATAAAGATTCAGCACTTATAGGGATATTAGGGATTAATACAATTGGCAAGATATATTTTATTTGGACCATGCCGCAATATCGGTATAGGGGGATCGCATTAAGCCTTATAGTAAAAGCGGTAAAAGAGCTGCAATTAACAAAGTTAAGCATAAGCTTTCCAAACAACTCTAAGCTGGAAGGCTTTGTAAGATATAACAAGTTTGAAAGAGATAAGATTTCTCAATATGAAATGTACTTAACTTTATAAGAACAAATGGACATCATTTAAAATATACAAATCGATATTTATTATAAGATTCAATAGCAGCGGCAAAGGAAGCATCTCTTTGCTGCTATTTTTATGTTTGGAATGCAATGATGGTAAAGGGGATCATAGCAGAAGCTTCTCATATTTATTGATTGTAAAACTTTGTATATATAAATTGATAGAGTACATAATACTTTTAGATACAAATTTTATAAAAAGGAGTGTTAACATGGGTGTTGTAACAAACAAGACTGATAAGTTCCAAGCATGTATAGATGCCTGCGCAAAATGTGCACAAGCATGCTATGAATGCTTTGATGCGTGTCTCAACGAAGCTGATTTAAATGCAAGAAAAAATTGTGTAAGCATGTTGGTTGAGTGTGCCATGATGTGCCAAATGTCAGTTGGAATGATGTCAATGAGTGGAAAATTCTCCAAGGAGCATTGCCAAATGTGCGCGCAGATTTGTGAAAAATGTGCACAAGAATGTGCTATGTTCAAGGATGATCACTGTCAGAAGTGTGCTGAAATCTGCCGTATGTGTGCAGAAGAGTGCAGGAAAATGGCTGCTATGTAATCCGCAGAATAAAAAAAGGCACCCTGTTAATTGGCTTAGTAAGAAAATTTCTAGGTAAGCTGCTTAACAGGGTGTTTTAATTTAAATTTGCATCATGGAATACTATGGCTATATAGGAATCCTCTTGGTGAGGATACTACAGTGAGACGCACAATTGTATGACTGAGGGAAGGATATAAATGGATCATTTTGAAGTAATTATGGACTTCTTTAACAAGTCAGAAAAGCCGGTAAGCGCTGGACAGATCGCAACGGCAACGGGTATAGACAGAAAAGAGGTTGACAAAGTAATGACGAAGCTTAAAAAAGAGGGGATCATTGTTTCTCTAAAGGTTTGCTATTGGGAAATAAAAAAATAGTATTTCATATCAAATTGGATATTAATTTTGTAATATTAAAGAGCTGTTGCGCCGTGCAACAGCTCTTTTTGTATAGGTAATAGACAGAGCTATACTTATTTAGCTGAACTCTAAGTTGCAGTAGTATTCTCACACAACAAAAGAAATTGATTGATATCCTCCACAATCAGGGCAAGTGAGTTGTCCCAAAAAGACCGGCTGTGTATATCAATATCAACGCTTGCTGCGATTCCAGCCATATGATCTGAGCAGGTAGATTGAAGCAAATCAATATATTCCTTCATAAAGCCATCAGGATTACGCTTATAACGAGCATAAAGCCCTTTGGCAAATAGCAAACCAAATGTGTAGGGGAAGTTGTAATAATGAAAGTCGGGTATATAATAATGAACTTTACACATCCACATGTAGGGATGAAGATAGTGTGGATCCAGACTATCACCATAAGCCTCATGCTGGGCGTCCAACATTATTTTACACAGCTCATCGGCTGAGAGACTGTGGTTTTTTCTACGTTCAAATACCTCTTTTTCAAATAGAAAGCGGCTATAAATATCAACAACAGTTTGTGTTGCTTCAATCAGTCCGGCCTCAAGTAGAAAAATACGTTCTTCAGGAGAGGCAGAGAGCAGCAGCTGCTCTTGTACAACCGTTTCGTTAAAAAGGGATGCAGTTTCACAAATAGGAGTAGGGGCATCACGCATGACAAGGGGTACTTCATCAAGACATCGGAAATGGAAAGCGTGTCCAAGTTCATGTGCAAGGGTGCGTACATTGGAATAAGAGCCACTGAAATTGGCGAATATTCTGTTTTGACGCAATGAGGGCAAGTCAGCGCACAGCGCACCGCCAACCTTACCTGCCTTAGGTAACGCATCAATCCAACGATTTTCAAAGCTATGACGGATAAAGGAACCCATATCCTTATCAAAGCCTGTAAATATATCCCTTAGAAGGCCATAGGCTTCTTCGTATGAAAAACTACGTGCGCTTTGTCCGATTGGAGCGAGTAATTCATACCAAGGCAGGCCGTTTTCATAACCAAGAAGATGGGATTTGGCTTTTATATAGCTGCGAAAAGCCGGCAGATGTGCTTCAATGGATTCCATCATTACATTGAGCGTCTGCATATCCATTTTGTTTATATCGAGCATTTGATCAAGTACAGATTTATACCCGCGCAGCTGTCCGGTGGTTAATGCCTCCCCTTTGATGGCACTAAGGCAAGCTGCCATAGGAACCTCATAGCTTTTATAAGCTGCCAGTTCAGCTTGATAGGCAGCTTGGCGGATTTCTTTACATGGATCGGAAGCAAGGGCACGGACTGCGGACAGTGGGAGTGTTTTTTCTACTCCGTTTAGTGTAACAGTAACCATTGCCGCTCCATCCAATGAATCACGAAGGCTTTGCCATGCTCTGCTGCCGGTAAGCTGCATTTTTAAAATGTTTTCTTCAATATCTACCGGCGCTTTGTGCTGACTGGATTTGCGGCACTCACGCATTAGATATGTATAGGGTGCAAGTTCATGGCAATTGGTAATCAAGTCTTCAATATTTTGAAGGGTGCCTACCCTGTGCTGAAGCAGTGTGAGTGACTGGTATGAAGCAGCTTGAAGAGCTGAAATTCTGTGGGAAAAACGCAGCGCTTCACAGTGAGATGAGTCTACCAGAAGCGTTAAATTGACAAATGAAGAAACTTTGCTGAAAAGCAAATTGGCAGCATCCATGAGCTGAAAACAATTCAGCAAATAAACTGATGTAATTGGGCTATCTTGCAGGAGCAGTGCTTTGATATCAGAAAAAGCAGCTTCAGCTTGAGAAAGCTCAAGTGTAAAGGACGGGTCTTCAAAAGAGGAATAAAGCTGTGATAAATCCCAATCAGGGTTTAGTTTTTGTGTGGAAATCATCATTTTCACCTCATTCTGTTAAGTTAAAAATTGGATAACAATTTTAGCATAGCATGGAATGATTATTTAAACAATAAATGAAATTTTATCCAATCTGCTCTTTTCAAATATTTCATAAGTAGATTTGTTTAAAGATTCATAAATTTCTTGACATATTTATCTGAAGTAGTATTATAAAATTATGAAGTATTTAATTTTTTATTATTAAAAAATGAAGGATAAACTTCACCGAAGAAAGGAGGAATAAAGAATATGGATTTTAAAAGCTTAGTTAAGAATAATTTCGCTGAGCTGTCTGAGTCACAGCAAAAAATTGCAAAATATATACTTGATAATCTGGAAGAAGTTGTATTTGATACAGCATATCAGCTGGGTAAAAAGAATTCTGTAAGTGAAACTACCATAATAAGATTTTCCTATGCCTTAGGCTTTGAAGGCTTCAGTGATATGAATAAGGCTATGCGAAGAAGCATTATTAAAAATACAGAGACCATAAGTCAGGATATTTGCATGGTAGACCAGTGGAATAAGCTATCACATGATCAACTGGTTGACTGCTTTCAGTCTCAAGTTATTCAGGGGAGCAAAGCTTATTCGAATATTAATTTTCAGGAATTTGAAAAGATATGCCATATGATTATGACGAAGAAGAAGGTTCTAATTATTGGCTATATGGACTCCTTTGGTACAGCTTCAGAGCTGCTGCATCTATTAGATAAGGTTCGTAATAAGGTTTACTTCTACAGGCTGCTGCATGAAGAAAGAAATATTTTGTATGATATGGATGAAGATTCACTGGTGATAACGGTCTCCTTCGCTCCTCATTATAAATATACTTTGGAATATACGGAAACAGCGCAAAAAGGCGGGTGCAGCGTAGTAACTTTAGCAGACAGCATGATTAATCCGTTTACCAGCTTATCAGATCATACTTTGGTTTTTAATGTGCAAAGAAATGCAGAAATAAACCTGATAGATATGTCTCCCGTTACAAGATTTATTTACTTCATGGTTAATTACATATATATAAACTACAAGGATCAAATAGATCAATATCGCAATAGTATTGAATGGCGTGATGAGAAATATGTTGATTAGCACTGTAAGTAAGAAGGGATAAAATAGTTAGTAATAAAATTTGAGTATTTTTCCTCATTCCAAATATGAATAAACAAGAATGGTGGTGTTTTATGTCAAGGTATTTGGGACGTCGTATATTAACCGGAATATTATGTATTTTTGTAGCTCTATGCATCAACTTCGTAATTATCCACGCAGCACCAGGTAATCCAATTCGTTTGCTTGTAGGCAAGGATAATCCTAACCCCCAAATGATTGCAGAGCTCACTGAAAAATATGGCTTAGATCAGCCCAAGATCGTACAATTTGGCAAGTATGTCGGAAATCTGCTCAAGGGGGACATGGGCGTTTCAATTTACACCAATGAACCGGTTTCGGATATGATTATTGATCGTTTAGCACCTACAGCGATGCTGGCACTGACAGCTGCTGTATTGGCGGCTATTATTGGCACTGCTTTAGGTATTTTTTGTGCTCGCAGAGTCGGAACAAAGCTTGATGCAATCATGGGCAGCGTCAGTTATCTGTTTGACTCGACACCAAGCTTTTGGTTGGGACTTATGCTAATCTTGATTTTTGCATCTACACTGCATGTTTTGCCAACATCGGGGATGATTGATATGCGTGCTGATAATGAGGGCTTTGCAAAAGTTCTTGATATTATGAAGCACATGATATTACCGGTTTCGGCGCTGACTTTAACACTGATTCCTTATTACTTCCGTATAGCTCGTTCTTCTATTATTCAGGTAATGGGAGAGGATTTTATAACAACGCTTAGAGCTACAGGTATGCCGGAAAAACGCATTTTCAGAAAATATATTTTTCGCAATGCAATTCTGCCAACCATCACAGTTTTCGGCATTCAAATGGCATATTTGGTTACCGGTTCAGCCATTGTAGAAATTGTATTCTCTTGGCCAGGTATGGGAAGCTTTGTTATGACGGCGATTACTCGACGTGATTATCCCCTTCTAATGGGAATTTATCTGGTGTTGAGTGTTTCAGTAGCGGTTATGATGATTGTGGTCGATGTGCTTTATTCTGCTCTTGACCCGCGCATTAGCCATGAAAGCAAGTAAGGGGGCAGGGGTATATTATGAGGTTAAATAAGACACTTAAAATAATAAAAGAAAATACACAGCTTAAGGTCGGCTGTATGATGTTGGTTATTCTCTTCCTTGCTGCGCTGCTTGCACCTGTTATAGCACCGCATAATCCAAATATTCTATCGGATGATATGGTTGTGGCTCCAAATATGAAGTATTGGCTCGGCACGGATGGACTGGGTAGAGATATTTTATCCATGATATTGTATGGAGCAAGAACATCATTGGTTGTCGGATTTACAGCAGCAATGATAGCAGGAATTATTGGAACCCTTCTTGGGGGATTTGCTGGATATTTTGGCGGTAGAATTGATGGAGTTATAGGTGAAATGATTAATATATTTATGATGATGCCGACTTTTTTCTTAATTCTTATAGTGGTTGCACTGTTTGGTTCAGGACTTTTTAATGTCATGGTCGTCATAGGACTTACAACTTGGGTTGGTAATGCTAAATTGATGCGTGCTCAAGCGATGAGTCTGAGACAGCGAACCTTTATAAAATCGGCTGAATCCATTGGGGAAAGCCGTATGGCGATACTTTTTAAACACATTATACCAAACGGAATTTTCCCGATTATTGCCAATACTACAATGGGTGTTGCAGGAGCAATTCTAACGGAGTCCAGTCTAGCTTTCCTTGGTCTGGGGGACCCAAATGTAATCAGCTGGGGCCAGATTATTCAAAATGGAAAAAGCTATTTGGTAGACGGATGGTGGATGTGCGTTTTTGCAGGTCTTGCAATTATTTTTACCGTTATAACCTTTTATCTTATCGGTGATGGTCTGAACAGAGTGCTCAGTCCTAAGCTCCGTAATCTAGGAAAGGAAGTGAGGGGTTGATATGGCACTGCTGTCAATTAGAGATTTATCTGTAACATATCATTCCGGCACACGGCATGTAAAAGCCCTTAACAGCCTGAACCTTGATATAAATGAGGGCGAATCCCTTGGTATTGTCGGTGAGTCCGGCTCAGGCAAGACTACCCTTATCATGGCTATTTTACGTTTGCTGCCAAAGGGCAGCGTCGAGATAAGCGGTGAGGCGTTTTTAAATGGAAAAGAACTTATATCCTTGAAACAAGAGGAACTTTTGAAAATGCGTTGGGAAGAGATGGCACTGGTTTTTCAGAAATCCATGAATGCATTAAGCCCAGTACATAAAATTGGGGTATTAATGAGTGATATATATCGAATTCATAAGCCTGAAGTATCAAAACGTGATGCACGAAGACGTATTGAAGAGCTTTTGGAGCTTGTAAATCTGCCTAGCCGTGTGTATGATCTTTATCCTCACGAGCTGTCGGGCGGCATGATGCAGCGTGTCAGCATTGCGCTAAGCCTGATGTTTAATCCGAAGCTTTTAATTCTTGATGAAGCAACTACAGCTTTGGATGTTGTGACTCAAACACAGATTTTGGAGGAAATTGTTGCTCTGGAGAAAAAATTAGGTATAACCAGAATGATGATTACTCATGATATGTCGGTTGTAGCCTCAACCTGTAAAAATGTAGCTGTGCTTTATGCCGGTTGCTTATTGGAAACAGGATTGACTCAGGACGTACTTGTAGAGCCCTTGCATCCATATACACAAGGATTGATAAAAAGTTTTCCTGTTTTTGACAATGATACACACCAGCCACTTCAGAGTATAGGCGGTTCACTGCCGGATTTATCATCACCTCCGCCTGGATGCATTTTTGAGCCTCGCTGCATCAAAGCCTGCGATATGTGCAGAGAGTCCATGCCGCGGTTAAAGGAATACGGGCAGGGGCGTTTTGCAGCCTGCCATTTAGCAGGGGGTGAAATCAATGTCTGAAGAAAAGAGTAAAGGGAAAGTACCTGTCTTAGAGGTAATTGACATCAAGCGACATTATACACAGAGGAAAAAACATCTTACTGCTGATGGCAGAGTACTGAAGCATGCCAAGATACATTCAGTAGACGGTGTCAGCTTTACACTAAATGCCGGAGAGGTTTTAGGTGTAATCGGCGAATCAGGCTGCGGTAAAAGCACCCTTGGAAGACTACTGGTCAGGCTGGAAGCTCCTACAAGCGGAAGCATTCTTATAGCAGGTCACAGCGCAGAAGATCTTATACGTAAAGACAGGCTGAACTTTCGTCGAACCACACAGATGATTTTTCAGAATCCTTTTGATACCTTTGATCCTAGATTTTCCATTGAAAAAATATTTATTGACACATTAAAGCTGCATAAAATCGGTGAAAACAATAGTGAGCGAAGGAAAATTGTAATAGAGAAACTGGAAAGTGTAGGTCTTATTCCGGCAGAAAGCTTTTTGGATAGATTTCCCCATGAACTTTCAGGGGGACAGCTCCAACGAATCTCCATACTGCGTTCCATGATGCTGGAGCCTTCGGTGGTTGTGGCAGATGAACCCGTTTCAATGCTGGATGTTTCGATTCGTGCTGACATAATCAACATGCTGTACAATACAGCAAAAGAACATAACACATCCCTTGTGTTCATTAGCCATGATATTTCTACAACACGCTATATTTCCGACAGGATTGCAGTGATGTATCTAGGACGTATTGTAGAAATGGGTGCTGCAGACGAAGTAGCAACAAATCCACAGCATCCATATACAAAGGCACTGATATCAAATTGTGCAAGTATTGATCCACGCAGCAAACACAATCCGGTTAAGCTGCCGGGAGAGCCGCCCACGCCGGTTGACATGCCTGCGGGCTGTGCCTTTGCACCTCGCTGTCCCATGGCAGCGCCTGAGTGCTGCAAAACTGGACAGGAACTTCGAGATTTTGGAGCGGGCAGGTTTATACGCTGCATGAAGGTTTAATTACTAAGGACACTGATATTTGACATAAAGCTATTAAAAAGAGGAGGATAAGGAAATGAAAAAGACAAGACTAATAGCACTTTTACTGTCCCTAACAATGATCTTCACATTGGTTACAGGTTGTGCGAAAACGGAAGACCCCTCAGAAAAACCTTCAGGTGGAGAGGTAGCACAAACAGATGGAATTAAAAGGGGAGGCACAATGGTAATGGCACAGAGTGCAGAGCCTATCACTTTAATTCCTAATGGCAAACCTGACGACAACAATATCATACTTGAGCAAAATGTATTTAACCGCCTGCTTAAAACCAATAACAATCAGCAGGTAATCCTTGATCTTGCAACGGGATATGATGTTAGTGAGGATGGTCTGGTATATACATTCCATCTGCCGGAAAACGTAAAATTTCATGACGGCCAGCCTATGACTTCAGATGATGTTAAGTTTACATTTGAGGAGATTATAAAGCAGGGTGCGTTTGCATCAACTACACTGAGCGTTATTAAGGAAATTACATGTCCTGATGATTATACTGTAGCTTTCACGCTAAACAAAATTGATGCTGGCTTCCTTGGAAACCTAGCATACAACGGTACGAGCATCCTTCCCCGCCATGTCTATGAAGGACTTGACTGGATGGGAAAAGATGCCATGGTAACACCGGTGGGTACAGGTCCTTTTAAATATTCCGAGTGGAACAAGGGTGTCAACATGATATTTACCAGAAATGATAATTATTATCTCGGTCCGGACCTTCCTTACCTTGATAAAGTTGTTATTAGCTTTATACCGGACTCCAATACAGCAATGCAGTCGTTCTATAACGGCGAGCTGGATGTTCTTGGAATCATCGCACCGGCAACGGAATACGATAAGCTGCTTTCCAGCTCCAATATCAAAGCAGATAAGGTTATTTATCCTTCTCGATTCTACGTAGGCTTTAATATGGCTGAAAAACCATATGATGATATCAACTTTAGACTTGCTGTAGCACATGCGATTGATGCTGATGATATGATCAACAAAGCGCTTAAGAATATTGGCATGAAGGCAACCGAGTATATGTCCCCCGTATATTCATGGGCAGCCAACACAGATGAAAATGCAAAGGTTCCTAAGTATGACCTGGAAAAGGCGAAGGAATACATGGCTAAAACAGGTCTTACCCCCGATTCAAATGGTGTATATTTAAAGGTTACAGTAGATACATACAACTATGAGCCTTTCCCTGATATGGTTCAGGTACTAAAGGATCAGCTTGCAAAGATAGGCATTGAAGTAAGTATAAACATGCTGGAATATGCAGCATGGGATGAGAAAGTTTCTGTAAATAGGGATTATACAATGGCTCTGACTGGCGGATATCAAGGCCCTGAGGCAAGCAATCTGTCAGACCGTATTGTAACGGATGGATACCTCAATTTCATTAACTATTCCAATCCGGAGGTTGACCGCTTAATGCAGGAAGGTGGTGCTCTGCCAACCTTTGAACAACGTGCTGTAAAGTATAAGGAAGCACAGGCAATCTTGGCCAAGGATGTCCCTATGGTTCTGATTTCAGAGTGGCTGGGATATATTCCTTATTTATCCTATGTAAAGGGTCATCCAGCATCAGCTGATGCTGTTGAAAAAACTGCATTCGGTGAGTTTACATACTGCTGGATCGATAAATAATGTCTAAATAAATGGCACTGTAGTGGGGCGGTTTTCTACCGCCCTTCTGCGGTATTGCCGTGTTGATACTTGAGAGGAAGTGGCTTATGAAAATAGAAAGTATATTATCAAAAATACCTGATTATCAAGCCTTTTACACAGTTGACGAGCTGGATGAACAGGTCCGTATTCTGGAGGCTGAATATCCTGATGTTGTAAAAGTAGATGAAATAGGCACTTCGAGAAATGGGCACTCCATTCTCTGTATGAGAATAGGAAATGGTAAAAAAAATGCATTGTGCTTTGCTTGTCCTCACCCAAATGAACCAATTGGGGCAATGACCCTGGTAACTATGGCACGCTTGTTTGCTGAGGATAAGGAGTTGTTGTTAGAAACAGGTTTTACATGGTATCTGATTCCATGCATTGATCCTGACGGCACCCGACTCAATGAAGGGTGGTTTAAAGGACCCTTCAGCTTGACGAATTATGTTCGTAATTTTTATCGACCTGTGGGATATGAGCAGGTAGAATGGACCTTCCCATTTGATTATAAAGGGCTTTACTTTGACAAACCGATACCGGAAACGCAAGCTTTAATGCAGCTTATTGATGAGATTAAACCATCCTTTATGTTTTCACTGCATAATGCAGCTTTTGGCGGTGCGTACTGGTATCTTACAGATAATATACCCGAGCTGTGCACTGAATTGGAAAATGCAGCAGCACGACAGAATGTACCCTTGCAGCTTGGAGAGCCTGAGGCAGCATATATAACAAAATATTCCCTGGCGGTACACAGCATGATAAGCATGACCGCATATTGTGATTACATGGAAAAGTATGCCGGTGGTGTGCCTAAAATGACGACGCCATGCGGCACAAGCAGTTCTGACTATGTCAATACAGTGTGTAAATGCGTTACAATGATGGCTGAATTGCCATATTTCTGCGATCCGCGTATTGATGACTTGTCAGTAACGGATAAAACACGTAGAGAGGCTGTGATGGAGAATATCAGATTCTCTGAGCAGCATTATGCGTTTTTGCAGCATCTGTGGCCAGAGGTGAAATCCTGCTTTGAAGAGGATAATCCATTTCCTAAATTTGTAGAAAGCTGTATAGAAAGCGCAGACAGCACGAATATGGCTAAACGCAATCAGTCACTGGATATTGAATTTGACAGGCTTGCTACTGTATCAGAATGGTTCGACAATCTTTACGGAGTACGCTATTTTGAATGTTTGAATCTTTCTCTGGCAATACGATCCTGTGATTTTGAGCTTTCTAAGGA
This sequence comes from Clostridia bacterium, assembly GCA_029256325.1. Lineage (GTDB taxonomy): Bacteria > Bacillota > Clostridia > Lutisporales > Lutisporaceae > GWB2-37-7. Next base: position 11,500 of record JAQSYD010000017.1, on the reverse strand, counting down.
AAATTGCAATAACAAAAGTATTTTACTTGAGGTAAGAACAAAGTTGGATACTGAACTGAACCGTATGTGCAATTGGTTGGAGAGCAAAGTCAAATATGAGGTTATCCCTATAAAAAGGCTTGTTTCAGTTCAGACTGAAAGTGCGCTGCTTGCTGCAAAGTATATCAAGGGAGATGAGAAGTATGTCTAGCAAGCCCAGTGGTTCTAGCATGATTGATATGACACAGGGCAACCCGCTGTCTCTTGTTGTTAAATTTTCACTACCGATTTTGTTGGGAAATATTTTTCAGCAGCTTTATACAGTGGTAGATGGAATCGTTGTGGGAAAGCATGTTAGTGATCAAGCGTTAGCTGCCGTTGGTGTTGGCTATCCTATCACTTATATGCTGATCTCAATTTTTATCGGACTCGGTGTTGGCTCTTCAGTGCTTGTCAGCCACTATTTCGGTCAAAAGAATATGAAGGGTATTGGCGATACCATCACTACCATGAATACATTTTTACTGATTGTTTCATTGCCTGTCACATTGCTAGGTGTATTTACTGCCGGACCATTTCTGAGGCTATTAAATGTGCAGCCGGATATTTTTGAGCTGGCAAAGCTTTATATGGTCATTTACTATATCGGTTTGCTTCCGCAGTTTGGGTATAATGTGAACAGCAGCATATTTCAAGGTATGGGAGATAGTAAAACCCCGCTCATTATGCTTGCAGCCTCAAGCATTCTTCATATCATTCTGGCATATTTATTTGTTGTTTTTCTGCCATGGGGAGTTGCAGGCGTTGCATGGTCAACTGTCTTATCCCAGTATTTCAGCTGGTTTTTGAGCATAGGGTATATCAAGAAAAAGCATCCCGAAATAGGCTTCAATATGTTCCATATGCATATTGATAAGCAGTGCTTTAAAGAAACACTTCGTATAGGAGTGCCGACGGGCATTCAGAATGCATTATTTTCAGTGGGTATGATGGTTATGCAGCCACTGATTAATCAGTATGGTACAGCATATATTGCTGGGTATAACGCTGCAGTAAAAGTAGATGGCTTTGTATTCATGCCGGTTACAGCTTTAGCCACTGCAATCACCACCTATGTTGGGCAGAACATGGGCGCAAATAAGCTTGACAGGGTAAAAAAAGGTGTACACGTTACGATGGGTGTTGTCATGGGACTTTCACTGATTATGTGTGCCATTGTCATTCCATTTCGCTATCAGTTGATGTATTTGTTTACCAATAGTCCGGAGGTTGTTGCACGGGGCAATGCATATTTGATGCGAGTCATACCTCTGTATTTTATATCCACCTTGCAATACATGTATATTGGTATATTGAGAGGGACAGGTGAGTCTGTTGTACCGACAATATCCACTTTAATAAGTTTATGGCTGGCTCGTGTTCCATCGGCATATTTATTGAGCAAGTATTTTGGCGGAGATAATATGCACTGGTGCTATGCCATTGGATGGATCATGGGGCTTTGTATACTAATCCCTTATTATTATTCAGGGCGATGGAAAAAACGTATAGGTCAGCTAGCTGTATAGGCCTTTTGTTGCAGTGAATTTATTTGTTATGTGAGGAGAGATGATTGTGTTAAAGGATAATATAATAAAAATCAACAAGGCTGTATCGGGAGACCGCATGGTAGAAAGGATAAGAGAGATATCCTGCTATCACCGAATACAAGCCTCAGAAGGATATCGCGCAGCCGCCATCCACTGTTGTAATAAATTGCAGGAAGCTGGTATTAAGTCAGCGTTATTATCTTATCCCGCACGAAATGAACGCTGGTATCTGACAATGCGCGTATTTCAAGAGTGGAGGTGCCGGGAAGCGTATTGCGATCTGGTGCTGCCTGATTCTAAGCGTATTGCAGATTTTAGTGAAGATAATCTCTCCATTATTCAAAAAAGCTATTCTTGTGATTATCGCAGCACGCCTGTAGATATTGTACTGTTAGATCGTGGATGTGACGAGGGTGCTTATGAAGACATTGATATAGCAGGAAAGATTATATTTGTAAGAGATAGTTTCAACTCCTATTTGGATTGGGCAGTTGAAAAGGGTGGAGCTATCGGTATTATCACCGACCACATAGCCGAGGTTCAGGGTGGACGCACCAGATATGATCTGCTGGATATCAAAAAATACAATACATTCTGGTGGACAACCGATAATAAGGGCATACGTCCCTTTGGTTTTGTTCTGACGCCGAGAGCAGGAGATAAACTGGCTGAGATTTGTCGCGAAATGTGTAAAGAAAATGATAAAGATGGTGCAAAACCTCGCTATCCTCAGGCAACCTGCTTTGTTGACGCTGATTTCTATGACGGTTTCATTGAGAATGTCAGTGCAGCGCTGGAGGGGGAAAGCAGCGAGGAAATCTTAATCACAGCACATCTTTGTCATCCGCGCTCCAGTGCTAATGACAATGCCAGCGGTGTTGCTGCAGCCATGGAAGTATTAAATGCTTTGCACACCTTGATAAACAAAGGAGAACTTGCTCCCTTGAAGCGGACCATAAGGATACTTCTGATTCCTGAATATACAGGACTTTATGCTTACTTAGAGGAATTAGGACATGAAAAAAATAAAATAAAGGCAGGAATAAATCTTGATATGGTAGGAGGAAGGCAGGAAAAGGGGTATGGCCCCTTAACTATTAGTGGACTTCCACGCAGCACTCCTTCCTTTGTAATGGATTTAGCAGCCTTGATTTTAGACGATCTTAAAAAAGAAGTCCCCGGTTTCTCACCGGGAAGTCTGGTTCCGATGTTTAACAGCGCAACGGCTGAATTTACTGGCGGAAGTGATAACTTTATCCTTTCAGATCCAAGTATAGGAATTCCGACTCCAATGCTTGGGCAGTGGCCGGATATGTATTATCATACCAGTGGAGATACACCTGAGGTTATCAGTCCATATATACTGAGTAAATCTGCAAGCCTTGCGGCAGCCTATGCATACACATTGGCAACGTTGAGCGAGAAGGATTTGCCATCTATTTTGGGAAAAGCTTATGTTCGTATGCAGGAGGAGCTTACAGAAATACAAAATAGAGCTTTACAGGGAGAGCTTAACGGCACTCAAGTGGCGGATGAATATAGACACTATACGGATTACTATGTCAAAGCATGTGAAGATTATCTACGCTTTTTCTGTGGAGAAGAGTATAATCGTGTTAAGAAAATGATTGACCTGGAAACCCATCGCATACGTAAATCGGCAGAAGATATGCTTTCACATTTCTTCAGCTTGTACGGAGAGAAGATAGCTTTAGTGAAAAAGACTTCTGTGGAAGATAAATATAGGTATATTCCTCATAGAAAATATATTTCTCCTGTTAATCAGCCGGCTGATTATGTAGCATCTAGTGATAGCTTGAAAGCGGAGTTAAACAAATACAGTAAAAAATATCGTCCCCTTTTCAGTGACTCATCCTATGCAGAGCTGTTGATTCAATACTATATTGATGGAAAGCGCACTGTGGCTGAAATTGCAGAAAAGGTGATGATGGATTGCCGCAAAGGCGATATGGAAGCAGTACATCAGTATATTCAGCTGCTTATGAAATTGGATCTGCTGAATTGTGTAGAATCAGAAAATTAGATATAGATTGGCAAGTTGAATACATAATGAATGATGTAATGGGAGGTTCGTAATGATAAATATATTTGAAGTACTTGAAGAATTAAGAGTAAATGCCGAAAGGTCTGGAGAAGAAATAAAAACCAGACAGATCATCAGCAGCTTTATGAAGGATTTAAAGGGGTTTAAGGAAGAACAGATAGGCAATTCCCTGATTTACTCCCATATTACCCAAAAGGATGGGGGAAAAGTGATTGCATTAAGAGCAGATTTTGATGCTGTGCTTACTGATGATGGGGTGTATGAGCATCGATGCGGTCATCATGGTCATACAGCGATACTCTTAGATCTTGCAGCCAGAATGAATGAATTCGCTGATAAGGACGTGATACTTATTTTTCAGTCAGCTGAAGAAACTGGTGCTGGGGCACCAGAGCTAATAGAGAATGGCTTTTTTAATAAGTATAAACCGGATATCATACTGGGCTTTCATAATTTTCCTGGATATAGAGAAAATGACGTTGTTATGAGGACAGGAAATTTTAATAATTCTGTCATTGGATTTAAATGCAGCTTAAATGGAAAACCCTCACATGCAGCTTATCCTGAACAAGGAAGAAGTCCTGCTTATGCAGTAGCAAAATTATTGAATCAAATAGAAAATATGGGAGACTGTGATGCCAAGATCAGTATAACGCATATAAAGCTGGGAGAATATCAATACGGAACTTCAGCAGGCAATGCAATGATACTAGGCACAATAAGATCTTTAGATGACAATATCATCAAGAGTATTGTTAAACAGATAAATGACTCACTGCGTCAATTAGCAAATGAATATCAATTAGAAGTTGAATTAGAGACATCAGAATATTTTAAAGGTATCATCAATTCTACAGACATTACAGCGCGGGTCAAGGAGATATGTGTAGATAAGAACTATTCTATTTCTGATATGGACGAGCCCTTTAGAGCAGGAGAGGATTTTGGGTTCTATTTAGATTATGTAAAGGGATGTTACTTTGGCATTGGTGCAGGAGAAAAGCGTCCTGATTTACATACAAAAGACTATTCCTTCAATATAAGTAATATAGAGTTTGCTTCAAAACTATTGTTTGATTTAGTATCAGATTTTTATAAGAAACAATAAGGATTACTGAAGATGTCATATATAATGCAAAATCCAGCTGTTTTAACAGGGAGGGAGGAATCGTATGAAAGCAGATAAAGAAATGAAGACAGTAATGACATTGCATCCGATGCACTGCGGAGGAGCATGTATGCTGAAACTACATATGAAAAACGGACGGGTATGCAAGGTTACATCTGCAGGGGATATTCCAAGAGAAGGATCCTATGAGAAGGATGAAGCCCTTATGCCGATTCAAAGACGAGCATGTCTTTTAGGCATTTCTGAAAAGAGGAGAATATATGCGCCAGATAGGCTGAAATACCCAATGAAGCAAACGCTAGAGAGAGGAAATATCAGAGGCTTTAAGCGTATAACATGGGACGAGGCCCTTGATACAATAGCGGACTGGTATCGTGAAATGCTGCTAAGAAAGGATGACTTAGGCTATCTGCCTGTATGGGATGAGGGGGGGATTGCACCCTATCTTGGACCTTACCTGGGGCGATTTGGCAATCCTTCCTCAGGAAATCTTCAGGCAGCGACCTTTGCTTCAATAGGCGAATACTCGAAACTAAGAGGCAACCCTCCCATGGATATATTTAATGCTAAATATATTGTGATATGGGGAAATGATAGTCAAGCAACTGTGCCTTATCTTGCTTTTGCAATGATGAAGGCAAAGGAGGAGGGAATACCTATTACTGTGGTAGACACCAGGTATACAGACACAGCCTCCTCCATGGGTACAGGATGTGGTAATGTACCTCGATATATATGTGTAAGACCGGGCACTGATTCTGCGATGCTGTCTGCAATGGCGAATGTAATCTACAGGAAGAACCTTCATGATAAGGATTTCTTAAAGAAATATTGTTTTGGTTTCTACCCTGGAGACAGCGTAATAAGCAAATCTCCAAGTAAGCATCCCGTTACCGGGGAACCTTATGAAGGTAAAGCTTTTACCGTTCCTAAAGGGTTGTCTTTTGTAGAGTACCTCGATGAAATGCAGGAAGAGCATGGAGGTTATGATGGCGTGCTTTCCTGGGCGTCAAATCTAACAGGTACGCCTAAGGATGTAATTGAGGAATTTGCTATTCAATATGCTACAGCAAAACCGGCTTTTATTTGCTCTAAGTTAACCGGCCCACAGAGGACGCATAATGGAATGTACTTTTCCTGGATGCTTATTGCATTAAGTGCCATGACGGGAAATATTACTAAAAAAGGCGGAGGATTCGGCGAAATAAGGGCAGACGACGGCTACTCCGTCAAACTGGATCCTGAACCGGTATTAACAGATATGGAAGCGCATCAGCCTATTTTATTTTCTATATTCAAGCTAAGCGATGTGATGCTGCATGGACTGGATGGCAGAACCTCCAAAGAGCTTAGAGAAGACGTACTTGCCATGAATAAAATAGATATTGGGCAAGATGCCAGATTAAAAATGGAAATGTATGTAAGAGGTGCAGTGGGAGGAAATCCATTCAACCAATTCCAAAATATTAATAAAAGAACCCTTGCATGGGACAAGTTGAAATATGTCGTGTCCTATGAGAGATTCATGACATCCACGGCAGCATGGTCAGATATCGTTCTGCCTACCATAACCAACTTTGAGGAAAGCAGCTTTAGAATGCAATGGGTGTCTGATACTTTTGTAGTGAATGGTCCCATTGAGCACATGTATGAAGCAAAGCCTGACCGATGGATCAATGAACAAATCGCCTTACGACTGGGACTTGATTACGGCAGGAAAAACCTTACTGACAGACAAATTATGGAGGAGCAGTGGAGTAAAGCAGCTATTCCTGAAGAATATAAGGAAATCAATCCGGAGGCTAAGCTTCCAAGCTTTGAAGAAATATTGGAGACTGCAAACTTCCAGCTTCCTGTACCTAAAGAAAAGACACTTATCCAGACGGCTGCAATTAAGCCTGGGGAATTTGATACAGATACAGGCAGAATCAATTTCTACTCTCCTTACTATGCAGAGCGGAGCAGAATGGTTTTAGAGGTGCCCAGAGCACAGTATGTAAGGCCCTATGAGGGATATGAAGATATTATAAAAGACGGAGGCAAGCTAGGCGCAAAGGGAATCAGGTATACGCTCCAATTTATTACGCCACATGCTGCCCAACGAGCGCTTTCGACCTATGGCAACCTTCCTGTTATAGGGGAGCAGCGTCCTCAGCTTGTAGAAATGCATCCTGAGGATGCTTTGGCAAGAGGCATCCATGACGGTGACTTGGTATATGTATTCAATGACTATGGATGCATTAAGCTCCCTGTGATGCTTACCAAAAGAATTTTGCCGGGGGTCGTTTCTATAGCGCAGGGTGCCTGTTACAGGCCAAGTACAACAGAGACTTATGAAGCTTGGTTTGATGCAGATAATGATGGAAAGCCTGAAAAGCATGTTGGACCTGTTGATGTGGGCGGGTGTACAAACACCATAACTACAGACTTGAATTCAGGGGTATTGGATCCGTTTTTTTGCGGTCTTGGCTTGAATGCTGGCGGTGCCCTTTGTGAAATTAGTTTGCAAAAACCACGTTAATGATATAAATAGAGAGTAGGTGAGAAACCGTTGAAGCAATGGGGTTTTTATTTTGATCAGACCAGATGTGTAAATTGCAAGGCCTGCATACTTGCCTGCAAGTCTTGGAACGAAGATAAACGCGGCGATGCTGCTGTTAATCCGGAACTGACATGGCTTACTACCGGTAGATATGAAGAACCAGCGGAGTACGAGAACTTGGCAGGGAGTACGGGAGAACAGAATTTTACCGACTTTGCTAAATATCATATGAAAGAAAACTGGAGAAGGGTAATTGCAACAGAATATGGAGATATTCCACCTAATGTGGATGTTTTAAACTTAAGCATTTCTTGTAATCACTGTGAAGAGCCTGTATGCGTTAAAGCATGTCCTATGCATTATATATATAAGGAAACGGATTTTGGGATCGTTTTAACAGATAAAAATAAGACTTGTATCTCATGCCAGCGCTGCAGACAGGCATGTCCTTGGGATAGCCCGCAGTACTACGAAGATAATATTAAGAAATTTGATGAAAATGATTCTGCAAAGCCAAGAATGACTAAATGTGATCTTTGTATAGGCAGAATAAGAGACGGGCTGAAGCCTGCCTGCGTTGCATCATGTCCTATGCGCGCGCTTGATGCTGGCCCTATGGATGAATTGAAGCAAAGATATCCTGACTGGACAGATAAAGTTGAAAACTTTCCTGACGGAGGCATACTCAACCTGGATGATAATACGAAACCTAATATCATATTCAAGAAGAAGATTAGAAGAGTGTGAGTATTTCGGAAAGCAACTGCAAAAACCACTTTGATATGATAATTGAAATAGTAGGGTATCTTCGAATGGATGTCCTGCTCCTTTACATTTTAATAGGAGGATATCACAATGGATATGTATGAACAGTATTCCAGCTTATTAAGGACGTGTGAAGATAAGGGCTTTGAAAATACGTCCATTCTAATAAAAAAGGGACTCTTTTTAAAACCAGAGGATATTAATACCCGGCGTTATTATTCTGGCAATACCCTATTAAGCATAGCAGCAAGTATGGGACATAAGGAGATATTGGAGATGCTCATGGATTGTGGTGCCAATATCAACGAAATAAGTAATACTGGCTTTACCACCTTGCTTTTGGCAGCTGATCATGGACACCAGGAGATTGTAGAGATGCTCATAAGTAAAGGCATGGACGCCAATGCAAAAAATCATAATGGTGATACTTCCCTGATTTTAGCAGCACAAAAGGGCTATACAGAGATTGTAGAAATACTAATCAATAATCATGCTGATGTGAATGCGAAAAACAACAATTGTAATACAGCTTTAATTTCTGCAGCACAGGGAGAAGGAAATAAGCAGATCGCTGAATTGCTTATTTCAAAAGGTGCTGACGTGAATAGCAAAAACAATATTGGGGATACAGCATTGCACAAAGCAGCCTATTATGGTTTAAAGGATATTGCTGAACTGCTGATTTCAGAGGGTGCTGAAGTAGATGCAAGGAATAATGAGGGAGAAACACCCTTACACAAAACAACATATTACGGTTGGAGTGATATTGCAGCACTTTTTATTTTAAAAGGCGCTGATGTGAATGCTCAAAGTGAAGATGGAGCTGCACCGTTACATAAAGCAATATATTTTAACTTTAAGGATATGGCGGAATTGCTTATTTCCCAAAATGCTGATATAAACGCAAAAAATAATGAGGGCTGTACCCCTTTAGATTATGTATCAAAATCAGTTAGGAAAGATCTATTAAAGAATTCTACTGAAATTATGAATGCCGCTCAAGGGTATTATGAGTTTTCAAGAATGCTGGAAAATAGAATAAATTCGTGAAAACACTATTTTGTTGTGATTCATTATATTTAAGCGACAGAGACATTTATTAATGAGGAGGAAGCAATACAATGGGCAGTATTCAAGGATTCATAGATTTTAAGCGGAAAGATTTTGAATATAAAAGCATAGAAGAACGAATTAAGAATTTTGATGAATTTTTAATTATGCAAAATGATACGGAGATGAAAAAGCAGGCAGGTCGATGTATGGATTGCAGTACCCCTTATTGTCACGCACTTGGATGTCCTAATTTTAACCTTATACCTGATTGGAACGATTATATTCTAAGAAACGATTTAGAAAGTGCATATGAAAGGTTAACATTGACTAATAATTTCCCTGAAATTACAGGCAGGATTTGTCCTGCGCTTTGCGAAACTTCCTGTTCTCTTTCTATAAATTTATCTCCAGTGACAATAAAACAGATTGAGCTTTACATCATTGAAAAGGCCTTTGAAAAAGGTCTCGTAAAACCCAAGCTCCCTAAATATGAAAAGTCTAAAAATGTTGCAATAATTGGTTCAGGACCTTCAGGGCTTGCTGCTGCACAAGAGCTGCGAGGATTGGGTTATCATGTAACTGTATTTGAACAATCAGATGCCATAGGCGGATTGCTGCGTTATGGAATTCCTAATTTTAAGCTTCCCAAATGGGTTATAGATCGTAGAATAGAAATTATGAAAAAGGAAGGTATTGAATTTGAAACAAATATTAAAATAGGGGAAGATTTATCAGCTGATTACATCAAAAACAGGTTTGACGCAGTACTCCTATGCATGGGTGCGGGTACTCCTAGAGATTTACAGGTCGAAGGACGGAATTTGGAGGGTATTCACTTTGCATTGGAATATTTAGGTCAACCTAATAAGCTCATTTTTGAAGAGAAAATCGAAAAGAATGTAATAAATGCAAAAGGGAAAAATGTATTAGTCATTGGTGGCGGAGATACGGGGTCAGATTGTATTGGAACTGCAAAAAGGCAAGGGGCAAAAGAAATTACACAAATTGAAATATTACCAAAGCCCAGAGTTTGGACTGAAAGCTACAATCCAAACTGGCCAAATTACCCAAGTATCTTGCGAACTTCCAGTTCTCATAAGGAAGGATGCATTCGAGATTTTGAAGTGAATACAAAGTCTTTTATCTCACAAAATGGTCATGTGACAGGGGCAAATTGTGTAAGAGTTGAATGGGTAAAGGATTCAAATAATAAATTTATCATACAGGAAGTTAAAGGAAGTGAATTTGTAATAGAAGCTGATCTTGTACTTTTATCCATGGGATTTATGCATGTTAAGCATTCAAAGCTGCTTTCAGAGCTTGGAATAGAATACGATGTACGGGGCAACATTAGCACGAACCCAAATTATGAAACGAACATTAAAGGTGTTTTTGCAGCAGGAGATGCTTCTACAGGAGCATCATTAGTCGTACGTGCAATTCATCATGGAAGGCAAGCTGCAAAGGGTATAGATGAATTTTTATCATTATAAAATAAATGAGCTGTTGCATGATGCAACAGCTCATTTATTTTATAGAAACATTCAGTTGCGATTATTTAACAGGTATAACGACTTCAACACGATTTGCATAAGCATTCTCAAGAGCACCTAAGAAATCTCCGTGTGCATCGCTAATTGACATAGTTGCTCCAGCCACAACGTCTGCAAGGGCAGCTTTTTCAGCATCTGTTAACTTGGCTAATTTGTCAAGCTCATCTTGCTTTGTTGTTGTTGCTTTTATTGGGCGGCCTGCAGCAGTTGTATATTTATCAAACCACGCTCTTAATTCTGGTAGAGTTTTACCTTCAAAGAAGTTTTGATAGAAATCCATTTGCTTATACCACTCATTAGCTGGATTCATATGGTATGTTTCTCCACGTTCACGTTTCGTTTTCCATGCATTCACTTCAGCAGCAATCGACTCAGGAGTATTTTGAGATACACCTGTAACTTTTGCTGTTTCATGATCAGTTACGTTATAGCCTTCTTTACCAGGCCATCCAGAGAAGTGAGGCATTGAAGCACCATCATAGTTAGGGGTAGCAACTTCATAGCCATCTATGTAGCAATTAAGAATTCTTCCTTCAGCATCGAAGGTAGCATCAGCCATAACGATGTTAAAGCTGTATACGGGTACGCCAGCATCATCTTTACCAGGACCATTACGGAAAGCTACAGTGTGTCCTAAGCCTTGATAAATCTTTAGCTTGCCTGCCTCAGTGCTAATTGCTGGAGCAGATGGATTTGTGCTGATAACAATTTTTTGACCTACATATATGCGATTAGGAGTTGTAATTTGCGGATTAAGCTTTAAAAGCTGCTCTAGTGTAAGATTATGCTTTTGTGCTATTTTCCACATCATGTCGCCGCTAGCTA
>JAQSYD010000152.1 GCA_029256325.1 Clostridia bacterium | reverse complement strand
CTTCCTCTTCGATCAAACTGATTATGTTTGGAATATTTCAAGGAGCTGTTAACCACCTCATCCATAAATTCTGCTATAAGCTTTTTATACTGCTTAAGCTCCTTTATGTCCATGTTTTTTGCCAGCTGTTCACCTTGTCGATTTATTTCAGACATAAGCTTGTTGAGCCTTGTATCCAAATCCGCTTCTCCCTTTTTCTGAAGGGTGTCAGCAAAGGTTGTTTTGCTGGGATTCATATCGCTTCGTCGATCTTCCTTAGAAGTCAAACTAGCTATAGCTGTAGAACGACTGCTTAATTCAGAAATCTTCATTTTCCATCACCTATACCTTCTCAAATCGGTCAATATCTACTACGAATATTGTAGCTCCTCCCACCATGACATCAATAGGATAAGGTATAAAAACACCTGCAGAACCAGTTGGAGGCATAGGTGTAGTAAAGGTTTGCTTTCTACTCTTACTAACATCCTTTATCCTTGAGATTAAGTCCTCCACCTTATCTTCTTCCACACCTACCAGCAAAGTAGTGTTGCCCTCTCTCAAAAAACCACCTGTAGATGCCAGCTTAGTTGCGCTGTACCTGTTCTTTACCAAAACTCCCATTAATTCGTTGACATCCTCGTCTTGTACAACTGCTATTACCAGCTTCATATACATTACCTCCTTTTATTTTTAATATTATATGATGTTCCATCCTTGGACATAACAAACTATTTTATTGTGGTTATATATTTAAGACTCGCATCCTTGGCACCGTTGATTTTAATTCCCTTACTTCGGCACTCCAAGGAGTAGTCTATGATATCCCTGCTTATTATTTCGCCAGGCATAATAATCGGTATACCCGGAGGGTAAGGAATTATCATTTCACCGCAAATTCTTCCCTGACTATTTTCAATCGGTACTTCTTCCTTAGCTTGATACACTGCCTCCCATGGCAGCAGCTTCATTTCCGGAATATTCTTAAATGCCTTTATTTCTTGGCTTTCACCATCATTATTATAAGCTGTAGAATCTTGTGCCAATGTCTTTATGTCATTGGCCAATTTTTTAATGCTATCAATACTATCACCAACTGTGCAAATTGCCACTATATTAGATAAATCGGCCATTTCTACCTGAAGCTTGAATTTACTTCGAAGCAATTCATCTGCTTTGGTGCCGCTTAAGCCTGACTTAGCAAAGTTTACAGTTATTCTAGTGCTGTCTATATCAAAAATGCCTGCTCTCCCAATATCGGCTTTACTTAAACATCTAAGATTTTCATTGCTATTCACTTCATTTCTCAACCAATTGCACCAATATATTACATCATTTAATAATTCTTCCCCTTTTTGCTGCATTATATATCTTGCAGAGTCTAAAGAAGCCAAAAGTATATGCGATGGACTGGTGCTTTGTGTAAGCTGCAGAAATAGCTTTAATCTATCTATATCAACCTTATTGGACCTAACATGCAGCATTGAACTTTGCGTCATGGACGGCAAGGTTTTGTGCGTACTTTGCGCTACCACATCCGCACCGCACTGCAACGCCGTTTTAGGCAGCTCCCCATGGAATGCAAAATGAGCACCATGTGCCTCGTCTACTAAAAGCAGCATATTATTCTCGTGGGCGATTCTTGCAATTTGCTCCAGGTCAGAGCATACACCATAATAGGTTGGGCTTGTTATGACTACTGCTTTTGCATCCCGATGCTCCTGTATTGCCTTTTGAACAGCTGCCGGTGAAATTCCTGATGCAAAATTAAATTTGCTATCCAATTCAGGATTTATGTATATAGGCTGCAATCTTCCCAGAATTACAGCACCGGTAACCGACTTATGACAGTTCCTAGGTATGATGATTTTATCCCCCGGATTCGCTGCAGCTAAAATCATTGAATATATGCCGCAAGTTGTTCCATTGACCAAGAAAAAGGTATGCTGCGCGCCAAAGGCTTGTGCTGCAAGTTCTTGCGCTTCCTTTATAGCTGCTTCCGGGCAGTGAAGGTTGTCAATACCCGCTACTTCGGTAACATCCATAGAAAGCAAATCTACATCAAAGGCTTCAAAGCCAATTTTTCTAAAAGCATTGCCGCCCTTGTGTCCCGGCATATGAAAGTAGGCATTGTTTTCTTTAGAATAATCCATTAATCCTTTTAAAATTGGTATTTCCTTATAATCCATTCCATCACCTGTTCAGCATATTCAAATCAAATTTGTTCTTATATTTATCAGGCTCTGTTCTGTACAGATTATTACCCTGACAATCAATTGCTACTATAGCGGGAAAACCCGCCACCCAAATTTCTATCAATGCCTCTGCGCCCAATTCCTCATAAGCTACAACCTTCTGAGACCTGACGATGGTAGAGGTATAAGCACCTAATCCTCCAATAGCAGCAAAATATATACATTTGTTTTTAATCATAGATTCTATAACAGCATCTGCTCGATCACCCTTGCCCATCATACCCATGAGACCTTCCTCTATAAGTCTTACAGCATATTTATCCATCCTGCCTGATGTCGTAGGACCATAGGGACCGGAAATTTTTCCCGGCTTAGGTGGACACGGACCTGCATAATATATAATTTGTCCTTTTGCATCAAAGGGCAGCTTACCCTCTTTATCAAGAGCCTCCACCATACACTTATGAGCCGCATCTCTGGCAGAGTATATTTTTCCTGATATTAATACTTTTTCTCCCATCTTAAGGTTTTGTATTACTTCCTGCTGTAGGGGAGCATTTATCATCTTATACATAATCAATCTCCTACAAAATAATTTCTTTATGCCTTGCTGCATGGCAGGTGATATTCACCGCTACAGGCAAGCAGGCAATATGTGTAGGGTAACTCTCTATTCGAACGCCCAAGGCTGTTGTTATGCCGCCCAAGCCTTGAGGACCAATACCCAGATTATTTATTTTTGTTAGCAACAAATCTTCCAGCTCAGCATAATACTGATTACTGTTTTTTTCATCTAATGAACGCAGCAATGATTTTTTGCTTAAAATGGCTGCCTTCTCCATTGTTCCTCCAATGCCGATCCCTACAATAATGGGAGGACACGGATTGGCACCAGCCTTTTGAACTGTATCCAGAACAAAATTAATAACTCCTTCTACACCATCGGAGGGCTTCAGCATTTTGATAGCACTCATATTTTCACTGCCAGCACCTTTGGGCATGACATGGATCTTAATGTTTTCTCCCGGCACGTTTTCATAGTGTATGATAGCAGGTGTATTATCACCGGTATTTTTCCTGTTAAGAGGATCTGCAACAACAGATTTTCTTAAATAACCATCTCTATAGGCTTGTCTCACGCCTTCATTTATTGCCTCTGTTATGGTTCCTCCCACAATATGAACCTCTTGCCCCACTTCTATAAAGACAACACACATGCCGGTATCTTGGCAGATTGCTACTTGTTCGTTAGCAGCCAATTCTGCATTCTCAATCACCTTACACAGCATTTCCTTGCCGATTTCAGAAACCTCTATTTGTTCAAATTTTTTTAATCTTTTAAGAACATCGCTGCTTAAATAATAGTTAGCTTCGATAAACAACTCTTTAACAGCCTGCTGTATTTGATTTGAATTTATATCTCTCATTGTAAACTCTCCCTGCTTTTTAATATGAGCAAAGCGAATAAAATAACAACTTTACTTTACTTATTGATATATTACTTCTTATTATACTAATTAAATGAATTTAAATAAAGCTTCGTATAATATTTAATCCAGCATATCCATAATATTATTATACATTGAATTGATTAAACTCATAAGTTTTAATATAATTAGAATATATGTCCTAATAATTTGTGAGGTGAGTTCATGCTAAAAGTCGACCGAGATAGGTACTTTGGATATTTTATTAAAGCTTTGATCTTCATTTTCGTCTTAGCAGCAATTTATTTAATTGGGAAACTTCTTATTACATACTTTGCTCCATTTTTGACCGCAATCATTTTAGCCATGCTTATAGAACCTTTAGTAAAGCTTTTTCAAAGATTTAAGCTTGGACGAGGGCTCTCTGTGATTTTAGCTATGATTCTATTTTTAGGTATCTTTGTAAGTATATCTGCCTTTGCAATATCAAGATTGGTATTTGAACTAAAAGATTTGTATATCAGCTTGCCTAGCTACTACAATGAGTTATATGACGTGACGGAAACGCTTATTCATAGGGCAACAGAACTTTATTTACAGCTTACACCAGAGGCAACAGGCATTATTGAAGATTTATTTTTTAACACCTTTGAAAAATTGAAAGTTTTATTGGGACAGATGGTTACACAAACACCATCCTCAACAATAACTGTAATAGGCAAGTTTACAGGTGCCTTTTTCTCAACAATAGTAACCTTATTGGCAACCTTCTTCTTCTCAAAGGATAAAGCCTTGATTTTAGGCTTTATATACAGACAAATGTCGCCAGCATGGCAGGACAAGATCATGACTTTAAGAAAGGATCTGTTTATGGCGCTTGTTGGATTCTTAAAAGCGCAAATGATCATTCTGAGCGTCACCTTTTTGGAATCCTACGTTGGTTTGTCAATATTAGGAGTAAAATACGCTTTAATATTTGCAATCATAATCGCCTTGGTAGACATTCTTCCTATATTAGGTACAGGAAGTGTTTATGTTCCTACAGCGATATTAAATCTACTCTGGGGCAACTATAAGGTTGCAATATATCTCCTAGTCTTATATGGCATCATCGTAACAGTAAGATATATGATAGAGCCAAAGGTCGTAGGCACTCAGTTGGGAATTCATCCCGTCGTTGCATTAGCTTCTATATTCGCCGGCTTAAGGATCATCGGCGTTGCAGGTGTAATATTGGGACCAACTACGGTTGTTGTAATAAAAGCATGTCAGCATGCAAAAATATTGCCGCGATTTAAATAGCAAAAAAATAAAAAGGCTTTTGATTTTACAATCAGAAGCCTGTTTTTTATTTTTTAATTTTCTTCAATAGTACCTATATCCTCAAAATAGATTTCCTCACCATTTTTATATACTCTCACTGTATTTGGTGTGCTTCCCATAGGTATTCTATACAGTACTTTGTTTTTAATATTCTTAGACTCTTCTGTTTCTTTCTCCACATAATATATATGCATGACATTATCTTTAGGATCTACTGTAATACTTTCAAAATAAGTTGGTTTTGTACCAGTCTCCAAATTAGAAGCGTTTAGAAATAAATAAAATACATCACTCTTAGCAGTATTTGCAGCTAAATAAGCTCCATTCTTCTGCTGCCAAGAGTCGACCAGCTTCTTTAATTGTTCATTTTGTATGTTTGGAATTTGTACTTCTCCCACGGATGCTTCTTGATTCTTATCACAAGCAGTAACTATGGATATTATAAGAGTAAAAATAAGTAGGAGGAGCAACGCTTTTTTCAATTAAATCATCTCCATTATAATGAATATCCCTTTTTACATATTATACCACATGCTGCGACATCAGCATTCAGAACAATTGATTAAATAAATATCACAAAAAATACAAAAATAAAGCAGCAAAGAGGGTCGGCATGGAAACCGACCCCTACATAAAGGAAAATGAGATACAGATGCGGGCAGACACATGGGTCTGCCCCTACATGAGGGAAAGCTTACCTTAATGTGTCGACAGAGCAGAGCTTTGCTCTGCATCAACGGGTATAAAAAAAGAACAACATTTCTGTTGTTCTTTTTTTCATACCCGGCGACGACTTACTCTCCCAGGACCCTGCGGTCCAAGTACCATCAGCACTGGAGAGCTTAACTTCTGTGTTCGATATGGGAACAGGTGTGGCC
>JAQSYD010000151.1 GCA_029256325.1 Clostridia bacterium | reverse complement strand
GTAATGGCAGATTTTATGATACAGGGAGGAGATCCAACAGGCACAGGTAGGGGTGGAGACAGCATCTATGGAAAGCCCTTTGAGGATGAATTCAGTGATAGACTGCATAACTTCAGAGGTGCCTTGTCAATGGCCAATAGTGGTGCCAACACAAATCGAAGCCAGTTTTTTATAGTACAAAGAAAAGAAATGGGAGAGCAAGCTACGCAGTGGATGCAGCAGAATAATGTCACTTCCCGGCTTCAGCAGGTATATCAGGAAAAAGGAGGCACTCCTTGGTTGGATAATAAGCACACTGTTTTTGGCCAGGTTTTCGAAGGAATTGAAATCGTGGATAAGATTGCGCAAGTTGAAGTGGATAAGGGTGCTAAGCCAATTGAAGAGGTCAAAATAATAGATATTGAAGTACAAAAATATTAATATTTAAGAAATGGAGGCAGACGCAAAAGCTACCTCCATTTGTTTTTTTATGCTATAATCATAGCAGTAGAAAAGGAAGGAGGCTGTTGCAATGTCGCAAATATTCGCAGAAATCATCATCAACAACAAATCAAAAGCAACGGACAAAGTATTTCATTACGCGGTACCGGACAGCCTTATTGATAAGATACAGCCAGGATGTAGAGTTATTGTACCTTTTGGAATGTCCAACAAGCATATGGAAGCCTATATAGTGGGCTTGACAGATCATGTGGATATACCCATAAAGCGTATTAAGGAAATAAGCAGTTTAATTGATGAGTATCCCCTGATTCCCGGAAAAATGCTGCAGCTAGTCCAGTGGATGAAGGAAAAATACATATGCTTTTACATAGATGCTATACAAACAGTAATCCCAACGCCTATCAGAACGAAATCCACCAGTATTGTTGAGCTGGTAGAAGAAAATTACGAAGCAAATAAGCAGCGGCATGTGAAAACCGAGAAATTGATTGAAATATTGGAGTATCTTGAGAGCAATGACGGCAGTGCCAGTATTGCAGATTTAAAGTCCTATTTTAGTGAGGTTAAGCTGGAATATTTTTTAAAAAAGCTTCTGGAGTCCAATTTAATTGCTAAGAAACAAATTATAAAAAGTAAGATAGGTAAGAAAATAGATAAGTTATTTTACCTAAACCAAAATATCAATACGGAGTTAAGCAAAAGCGCAGTCAAGCAAAAGGAACTGTTGAATTATATAAAGGATAATCCCGGAGTATCTGCAGCCAAACTGAAATCAGTGTATAAGGGCTGTGATTCTGCTATTAAAACCCTTATTAATAAGAATTACATCAATATTATAGAAAAAGAAGAATACCGATATGGCGAACAGCGAATTTATGAAGACAAGCAGTTTGTACTGACGGATATGCAGAATGATGCTATAGAAGAAATAGAAAAGAATTTTTCAATGCAAAGGAATGTATTGCTGCATGGCGTTACAGGAAGCGGAAAAACTGAGGTTTATCTGGATCTTATAGAAAAATACATAGCGATGAATAAAGATTGCATTATATTGGTGCCTGAAATATCCTTAACACCCCAGATGATCACAAGGTTTAAAGGCAGGCTGGGTGACAAGGTAGCAGTTTTACACAGTGGACTTAATGAGGGCGAAAAATACGATGAGTGGCGTAAAATTAAAACCGGCGAGGTAAAAGCAGTTGTAGGAGCCAGATCCGCTATTTTTGCACCTTTTGCCAATCTGGGTATTATAATAATAGATGAAGAGCATGAAAATACATATAAATCAGATATCAAACCAAAATACATAACAAGAGAAGTGGCAGAAAAACGCTGTCAATTGGAGGGTGCACACCTGATCATGGGTTCGGCAACTCCATCCATTGAAAGCTATTATAGAGCGCAAACGGGAGAATTGGGCTTGGTTGTACTGCCTGATAGAATCAACGGCAGGGAGATGCCTGAGGTTTTTGTAGTAGACATGAGAGAAGAACTGAAGCAGGGCAACAAGACTATTTTCAGCCAACAGCTGACAGAAGAGATTTTAAAAACGCTTAGGGATAATAATCAGCTGATACTTTTCTTGAACAGAAGAGGCCATTCCACCTTTGTGTCCTGCAGAGAGTGCGGACTGGTGATGAAATGCCCAAGATGCAGCATTTCACTTACTTATCATATGAATGAAGATCAATTAAGCTGTCATTACTGCGGTGCAATGCAGCCAAATCCCAAGCTTTGTCCGAAATGCGGCAGCAAGAATATTAAGTATTTCGGCGTGGGAACACAGAAGCTGGAGAAGGAATTTCAAAAGAAGTTCAGTTTAAAAAATACCCTGCGTATGGATGCTGATACTACGAGGTTTAAGAATTCGCATCAATCTATACTGGATATTTTCAGAAGTGGAAAGTCCAAGGTTCTTTTAGGTACACAAATGATATCAAAGGGCTTGGATTTCCCGGATGTAACCTTGGTTGGCGTTATAACAGCGGATACAAGTATAAATCTGCCGGACTTCCGATCTGCAGAAAAAACCTTTCAAATGATTGCACAGGTAGCAGGAAGATCTGGTAGAGGCAGTAAGGAAGGCAAGGTAATTGTTCAGACCTATACGCCGGAACACTATAGTATACAGTTTGCACAGCTGCATGATTATGTTGGTTTTTACAATGAAGAAATTAAGCTTCGAAGAGAGCTTGCATACCCGCCCTTTGCGCACTTGGCAAACATTATCATAAGTGGCTTTGATGAAGGACGGGTCATTAAAGCAGCAAATGAAATTGGATTCTATCTTGATGCTGAAATTAAAAAATATCAAGATGTAGAAAAGCTGGGACCTTCTACTGCGCCGCTTTCGAAAATAAAAAGCAAGTACAGATGGCAGATCATACTGAAGGGCAGCAGTGAAATAGAGCTGCGCGAGATGTTGCAAAATCTGGTTTTATCAAAATTTACTGACATTGAGGGCATCAGCATAAGCATTGATATTAACCCAAACAATATGCTGTAATCACATATAGCTAACATATAACATCATAGAATGATGTATAATATAAAAAGTAATAATGAATATGTAAGGAGAGGTTGCAATGGCAATAAGGATGATTAGAAAAGATGAAGATGAGATTTTAAGAAAGATTTCAAAAAAAGTTGAAGTGATAGATGACAGGATAATCATGCTGTTAAATGATATGAGAGATACCATGTATGAGGCAGAAGGTGTAGGACTTGCTGCTCCGCAGGTTGGTGTACTTAGAAGAATAGCAGTTGTTGATGTAGGCGAAGGACTGATTGAGCTTATCAATCCTGTAATTGTCTTTGAAAGCGGAGAAGAAATTGATGAAGAGGGCTGCTTAAGTCTGCCAGGTAAAAATGGGGCAGTATGTCGCCCTAAAAAGGTTATTGTTCGAGCTCAAAACAGACATGGAGAGACTTTTGAAATTACAGGTACAGATTTGCTTGCAAGAGCATTTTGCCATGAAATAGACCATTTGAATGGAATCTTGTTCACAGACAAAGTGATTCCTGATTATAAACTGGACAAAAAATAATTGCAATGCTGAAAGGGTGAACAATAGATGAGAATAGTTTTTATGGGCACACCAGATTTTGCAGTACCCTGCTTGCAGACCTTGATAGACAATAATCATCAAGTAGTTGGTGTTATTACACAGCCTGACAGAGCAAAAGGAAGAGGGAATAAATTGACACCTCCTCCCGTTAAGGCACCTGACGTTATTGTTGTGGTTGCCTTTGGACAAATTTTATCACAGGCTATATTGGATATACCGCCAAAGGGCTGCATCAATGTACACGGCTCTTTGCTGCCGAAATACAGAGGGGCAGGTCCCATACAGTGGAGCATCATCAATGGAGACAAAACCACGGGCGTAACAACGATGTTTATGGACAAGGGTGTGGATACCGGAGATATGATATTGAAGCGGGAATTTGACATTGATATAAAGGATACCTATGAAACCTTGCATAATAAAATGTCCTTGGTTGGTGCTGAAGTATTAATAGAGACCTTGGCACTCATAGAGCAAGGTAAGGCACCCAGGACGCCTCAAAATCATGAGGAGCATACCAACGCACCCATGCTGGACAAAAATACGGGTAAAGTCGATTGGACTAAATCAGCAGTGGAAATCTATAATTTGATTAGAGGGACTTATCCATGGCCTGGTGCCTACAGCACTTATATGGAGAAAAAATTTAAAATTTTCAGCAGTGAAATCTATCAAGAAAACACAAAAAATGCTGAATCAGGAAAAATAATTGAAATAGGCAAGGATTACATCTTGGTTAGCTGCGGCATGGGTTTTATCAAGATAATGGAACTGCAGTTTGAGAATGAAAAAAGAATGGGTGTGGAAGCCTATTTAAGGGGACACAATTTAGAAAGCGGCTCGAAACTAATGTAGGAGGTTTAACGTATGTTTGGATATGGTTGGGGTTTTGACCCTACTTTTATAATACTGATACCAGCCATTTTATTTGCAGCTTATGCGCAAAGTAAAATAAACTCTACCTTTAATACATATTTAAGGGTAAGAAACAGCAATGGCTATACAGGATATCAGGTAGCACGAACAATATTAGATAATCATGGTCTGCAGGAAATACCCATAGAGATGATAAACGGGCACCTGACAGATCACTATGATCCTCGAAAAAGAATTTTAAGATTGTCCAATGCAGTTTATAACGGGAACTCACTTGCTTCTGTCGGCGTAGCCGCCCATGAATGCGGACACGCAGTGCAGCATCAAGAGTCCTATGCACCTTTGACAATCAGAAACACAATAGCACCTATCGCATCAATAGGATCGCAGCTGTCTTGGGTCTTAGTCATAGCAGGAATCTTCTTTGGCTATACAGGATTAATCGATATTGGCATTCTGTTTTTCAGTGTAGCGGTATTGTTTCAGTTGGTTACACTGCCTGTAGAATACAATGCAAGCAGTAGAGCTATTGCAATGCTTACAGATTATAATCTAGTACCAGCCGACGAAGTAGGACCGGCAAAGAAGGTATTAAGTGCCGCTGCTTTGACTTATTTAGCAGCAACCATAGTGGCAGTCATGCAATTGGTTAGACTGCTGCTCATTAGAGGAAGACGAGATTAAGTGGATGATTAGTGCTAGAAGGAATGCATAGCTTTGCCATGCATTCCTTTGATATTATTAAAAACCATATAATTTAACTAAAATGGAGTGTACATAATGAATAAAATAGTGAATGCAAGAGAAGCCGCCATTGTCATTATAAATAAGGTACTGCGGGAAAAAGCCTATTCAAACATAGCCTTAAAACAGGTTTTGGAGCAAAGCGGCTTAAGCAGGGTGGACAAAGCCTTGGTTACTGAAATCGTGAACGGTACCCTTAAAAACCTAATTAAGCTGGACTATATAGCCGGTCAGTTTGTAAAAATGAACAAAAACAAGCTGGATAAGCATGTAGAGGATATACTGAGAACGGGTATTTATCAAATCATGTATTTAGATAGAATACCTGATTCTGCAGTGTGCAACGAAGGCTCAAATTTAGCTCGTAAATATTCTAATGAAGGGGCTGTGCGCTTTGTAAATGGCGTGCTTCGAAACGTCAGTAGAAACAAGGATACCATAAAATTCCCTGATAAAGTCAAGCAGCCTCTGTTATATTTATCTGTGGTATACTCTCACCCTGAATGGATTGTAGAAAAATGGCTTGGAGAGTATGGGTTTGAATTTACGGAGCAGCTTCTAAATGCAAATAATCAGGTCCCACATTTTACAGTGAGAATCAACAGACTTAAAACGAATAAAGAAGATCTTGTTAAAGTGTTGGAGCAAGAGGGTATAGAATACAGTGAAGGCATATACAATAAAGAGGCATTATATATAAAAGGCACCTCGGCGATTGAAAACAAAGCATCCTTTCAGCAAGGGCTATATCAAATACAGGATGAAAGCTCTATGCTGGCAGGCCTTGCATTGAATCCACAACCCGGAGATTTGGTACTGGATGTTTGCAGTGCACCGGGAGGCAAGGCAACCCATGCAGCAGAGCTTATGAACAACAACGGTAAAATAATTGCCAGAGATGTTTATCAGCATAAACTGGAGCTGATACAACAGAGCTGCAAAAGGCTGGGTATCACCATCGTGGAAACCGAGATCTTTGATGCAAAGGAACTGGATCGCAAGCTGGTGGGCAAGGTTGATAAGGTGCTGCTAGATGCACCCTGCAGCGGGCTGGGCGTATTGCGACGCAAGCCCGATCTGAAGTGGAAGAAAACACCGGATAATTTTGATGAGCTTGCAAAGCTGCAGCAGCAGATGCTGAGCAAGGCAGCTGAGTATGTTAAGCCTCAAGGGGTTCTGGTATACAGCACTTGTACAATCAATAAAAGTGAAAATATAAAGGTTGTTGAAGCCTTTTTAAAAAGCAGGGAAGACTTCTATTTGGAAGATTTATCGAAGCTATTGCCGGAGAACTTGGCGTCAGATACAAAAACCACGGGCTATGTTGAGATTTTTCCCAATATACATGGTATAGACGGCTTTTTCATATCAAGGTTGAGAAGAAAGTAGGAAAGAACATGGAACAAAAGAAGAATATAAAAGATTTTACCTTAGAAGAGTTGGAAAGCTATATCGTACAGAACAAACTGCCCAAGTTTAGAGCAGGACAGATTTTTGAGTGGATATACAAGGATGTGGAAAGCTTTGACCAGATGACCAATTTGCCAAAGGATTTGGTAAACAAGCTGAAACAAGAATTATATATCGGAAGGGCGGCTATAGAGGTAAAACTGGTTTCAAAGGAGGATAAAACCCGCAAGTACCTTCTGAAGCTGGAGGATGGCAATGCAGTTGAATGCGTATTGATGGAGTATAGCTACGGCAAAACCATATGTATTTCAACTCAAGTAGGCTGTCGTATGAATTGTGCCTTTTGTGCTTCTGCCATAGGTGGGCTTACAAGACATATGACCAGTGGTGAAATGCTAGAAGAGGTTATGGCGGTAAGCCGTGATATTGGTGAGCGGATTTCGAATATTGTGCTGATGGGCACGGGAGAACCCTTTGACAACTACAAAGAGGTTATAAAATTCCTAAGAACTGTTAATAATCAAAAGGGTATGAATGTGGGTCAAAGACATATTACAATCTCTACCTCAGGATTAGTACCTAAGATACTTGAATTTGCAGAAGAAGAACTGCAATGTACCTTGGCTATTTCACTTCATGCAGCGGATAATCCAACAAGAAATACATTGATGCCTATCAATAAAAAGTATAGGATTGAAGAACTTATGGATGCATGCAGACAATATATTAAGAAGACAAATAGAAGAATTACCTTTGAATATGCATTGATCAAAGATATCAACGATAGTGAAGAAAGTGCATATAAGCTGTCTAATCTGTTGAGAGGAATGCTTTGTCATGTAAACCTCATCCCTATTAACAAGGTGGAAGAGAAGGTATTTGAGAAGGCTAACAAAACAGCCATAGATAAGTTTAAAAGCATATTAGAAGGCAATGGTATTGAAGCGACTGTACGCAGAGAGCTTGGCAGCGATATCAATGCGGCATGCGGCCAGCTTAGACAGCAATACGGGGTGTAGCATGTAGGGGCTGACCCAGTGTCAGCCCGCATAAAGAAAAAAGGATTTTTTATAATATTGTCGAAAATAGTTGAGTGTTATATAAATATGATTCAAAAACAAACTAGGTTTGAGGTGATTGGATGAGGTCAGCAGGCAAAAGCGATATCGGATTAGTAAGAAAAGTTAATGAAGATGACTTTCTATGTTTAAAGCTAAATGACTTGCTAAAGCTTGAAAATCCAGGGCTAGACTTATATCTGTGCATCGTTGCAGATGGTATGGGTGGCCGTAATGCAGGTGAAGTAGCAAGCTCAATGGCTGTTCATGAGATTGTTGAATTTATAAAAGAAAAATACATAAATGTATTGGTTGAGAAGGATACTGCAGAAGAAAAGATATTTAGTTTAATAAGAGATGCTATTTATTACAGCAATGACAGGATATACAAAAAATCTCTTTTAAATAGCGAATATGTTGGGATGGGAACAACCCTGTCCATGATTTTGATAAAAGACAACACGCTTTTTTATGGACATGTTGGAGACAGCAGAATTTACTTAATCAGGAAAAATGAAATAACAAGGCTTACTGAGGATCATTCCTTGGTAGCAGAACTAGTCAAGCAAGGTACCATAAAGCCGGAAGAGGCTTTTAGCCATCCTCAGAAAAATATTATTACCAGGGCTTTGGGTACAGAGTATGATATAGAAGCGGATCTTGGCAAGCATGAAATGGCAGAGGGCGATTATGTTTTATTGTGTACCGACGGCTTGTCAAATCTGATTAATGACAATGATATCATGGAACTGGTGTTATCTGCCCGGGATGTAGAGCAGGCTTGCGAAAAATTGATCAATATGGCCAAGGAAAATGGCGGCTATGATAATATTACCGTAGTAGTTATCCATAATAGCAAAGGTGGTGACTGCATTGATAGGTAAGGTTTTAGGTAACAGATATGAGATAATGGAAAAAATAGGCGGCGGTGGTATGGCCTTGGTTTATAAGGCTACCTGCAGATTGTTAAATCGTTTTGTTGCAGTGAAGATACTTAGAGCTGAGTTTACGGAAGACGAAGAATTTGTAAAGAAATTCAAAAGAGAGTCTCAAGCCGCAGCAAGCTTATCGCACCCCAATATAGTAGGCATATATGATGTTGGAATGGAAGACAATATCTATTATATTGTCATGGAATATATTAAAGGACAGACCCTTAAGGATTTAATCAAGCAAAAGGGTTCTATCGGAGTTGATTTTGCTACTAATATAGCAATACAAATATCTTCTGCTTTAGAGCATGCACATAAAAATCATATTGTGCATAGAGATGTAAAATCACATAATATTTTAATAAAAGAGGATAACACTGTAAAGGTAACTGACTTTGGCATTGCTCGGGCAGTATCCTCCAGTACCATCACGAATACAGGCAATGTGATAGGATCAGTGCATTATTTTTCGCCGGAGCAGGCAAGAGGCGGTTATACAGACGAAAAGTCTGATATATACTCTTTAGGTGTTGTTATGTATGAAATGCTGACCGGTAGATTGCCCTTTGAAGGGGAGTCTCCCATTGCAGTAGCACTGAAGCATATACAGGAGGAGCCTGTAAAACCTATTGATATCAATCCGAGAATACCAAAAAGTATAAATGATATTATATTAAAGTGTATGGATAAGGATGTAAATAACCGCTATAACAGTATGGGTGAGATTATAAGCGATTTAAGACAGTCCCTTGTAATGCCCAATGGTGATTTTGTAAAAAGAAGCAAGTTTACAGATGAAAATACAAGGATTTTAAAACCGATAAAAACAGATATAGGCAGCTCGGAAGCTGGAACAACAAATAAAAACAGTTTTGATAATAGTGGCAGACAATATAATGCTGTGGAAGAGGAAATGCCCAAAGGGGAACATAAGAAAAAACATACCAAAATGACTGCTTTGGCTGTTATAGGAGGTTTAATACTTGCTTTGACGGTGGGAGGCATTATACTCGTGTTGGTTAATTTCTTTAGTGTAAAAGAGATTTTGGTACCTGAACTGACCAATCTTACAGAAGAGCAAGCGAAGCAAGCCCTTATAGATGTAGGCTTGGAGATGGAGGTAGCAGAGCGGGTACCTAACAAGGACGTGCCGGCGGGACAGGTAATCATGCAGGATCCAAAGGCGAATCAGAAAAACAAGGCAATAAATCCTGTTAGGGTAACCATCAGTGAAGGTCCTAGAAAGGTAGTAGTCCCTTCCTTAATTGGTCAAAGCTACGATAAGGTAGATTTAATGTTGGAAAAAGAAGGCTTAGTTGAGGGCGAAGTAGATCAGAAATACAGCGAGTATCCCAATGGCATTGTTATTGAGCAAAGCATTGTTGCGAACTCTCAAGTAGATGAGGGTACAATTGTTGATTATGTAATAAGCATTGGACCAGAAAAGTTTTTGATGCCCAATTATATAGGAAAAAGTTTTGAACAGACAAAGACGGATTTAATTGAAAAGGATTTAATATTAGGCAATCCGACTTACGAACCCAGCAGTGTATATGAAAAAGACACCATCATCACGCAAAGTATTACGCCTGGTACAGAAGTTAACAGAAAAAGTGTTGTTGACTTTACAATCAGTCTAGGCAAGGAGAGCGGCAATAAGGTCCCATTGATTCTACAAGTGCCATTGCCTGAGGGCAAAGAGCAAATGAGAGTAGTTGTTCAAATGGTGCAGAACAATATCATTGAAAGAATTCATGAAGGCTACCACAACTCCTCAGAAAGTCCATTGCAAATTCCGATTACCGGAGAAGGCAAGGTACTTTTTGAAATATATATTGATGGCGTATTTAAAGAAAGCGTAGAGCACGAATTCAAATAGGTTAATAGAGGAGTTTTTCTATGAAAACAGGTGTCATAACAAAGGGCATCGGCGGATTTTATTATGTAGATACTGGTGAAGCAGCATATGAATGTCGCGCAAGAGGTAAATTCAGACTCAAAAATATCTCGCCTTTAGTAGGGGATATCGTTGATATAGAAGTCGATGACACCTCCAAGCAAGGCTATGTGCTGAATATTCACCCCAGAAAAAATGAAATGATAAGACCTGCTATAGCCAATATTGATCAGGTAATGATGGTTTTCGCAGCAAAAAGACCTGATATAAATATGACGCTGCTTCAAAAGTTTTTGATTTATGCAGAGTTTGTAGGACTTAATATCATTGTATGCATAAACAAAATCGATTTGGATGAAAATCAAGACTACAAGATTGTAGCTGAAATGCTAAAGAGTATACCCTATCCTGTGATACAGACAAGCACAAAACAACTGATAGGCATCGATGAGCTAAAAGCAGCGCTTAAGGATAAGACAACTGTATTCGCAGGGCCATCCGGAGCCGGTAAATCAAGTTTGCTCAATCTTGTTCAAACAGGCTTGGCTCTTAAAACAGGAGATTTAAGCAAAAAGATTGACAGGGGTACCCATACAACCAGACATGCTGAACTTATTAATCTGGAGTTGGGAGGACGAGTAGCAGATACACCGGGTTTCACGTCCTTGGAGCTAAACAATATAGAGGCTGAAAAGCTTCAAGATTTGTTTCCGGAATTTGAACAATATAAGGACTGTAAATTTAATCGCTGCCTGCATGATACTGAACCGCAATGCGGTGTTAAGGAAGCGGTGCAAGAGGGTAAAATTTCAAATTTACGATATGAATATTATTTAAGCTTATTAAAGGAGCTAAAGCTAATTAGGAGGTACTAAATGATTAAAATAGCACCATCTATTCTGTCTGCAGATTTTGCCAACCTTGAAAGAGATATAAAGGTGGTAGAGCAGGCGGGAGCAGAACTGCTGCACATAGATGTAATGGACGGACACTTTGTCCCCAATATTACCATAGGAGCACCTGTGGTAAAAAGCTTGCGCAAGATCAGCAAAATGAGCTTTGATGTTCATCTTATGATAAGCCAGCCTGAAAATTATATTAGTGATTTTGCAGCAGCTGGCGCTGATATTATTACTGTACATGCAGAAACCGCAGCACATTTGCATAGATTAATTCAAATGATTAAGAAAGAAGGCTGCAAGGCAGCTGTGGCGTTGAACCCGGCTACATCCTTAAGTGTTTTGGATTATGTACTGGAAGATTTGGATATGGTTCTCCTCATGAGTGTCAATCCCGGCTTTGGAGGTCAAAAATTCATACCTTCTGCATTGGATAAAATCAAGAAATTGCGCAGTATGATCAGTGAGAAAAACTTAAATATTGATATAGAGGTAGATGGAGGAATCGGCTTAGACAATATAGCTGAGGTAGTAAGCTGCGGCGCCAATGTTCTTGTGGCTGGCTCTGCTGTCTTTAATTCTCCAGATCCTGCATTGGCAATAAAGAATTTGAAAGAAGCAGTCAGGGTATAGCGATGAAAGCAGCAATTATCTGCAATGGAATGATAGAAGATTATAGTAGCTGTAAAGAAAAGCTGTCACAAGTGGATTGTATTATTTGCGCAGATGGCGGTACGAGACATGCATTTAATATGAACATTGTTCCGAACATTATTATAGGAGATCTGGATTCATCAAAGGATGAATACATAAAATACTACAGCAGCAAAGCAGTTCCAATCATCAGGTACAGCTCGGACAAGGACAAAACGGATACCCATATTTGCTTGGAATATGCTATGGAGCAATACGATGAAATTTTACTTTTGGGAGCTACCGGCTCAAGGCTAGACCATACCCTTGGAAATATAAGCATTCTTAAAATGGCCGCTGACAAAGGTAAAATTGCTTGCATCATGGATCAAAACAATGAGCTTTATGTAATAAAAGATGGAATTAAGCTGGAAGGCAGCAAAGGAGATTTACTGTCACTGTTGCCTTTAAGCAGCAAAGTAGAAGGAATAGTCCTGAAGGGTGTAGCTTACCCCCTTCATAATGCTGTAATGGAAATTGGAAATCCCTATGGTGTCAGTAATCAGTTCGAAGATCATGTGGTGGAGCTGACAATTGCATCAGGCTATATGATTGTAATAAAATCGAAAGATTAATTTTAAATAGACAGACTCATTTTTAACTCTACACGAGTATGATATAGTGTAGAGTTTTTTTCTTGTGAGCCAAGCAAATATATATAGAAAGGTGATGACATTCGACATGAGGTATACATACAAAAAAATGACTGGGATATTTGCTGTAATGCTTGGCGTAATGCTCATGTCCAGATTCGCACCGGATTGGCTGTTCTATACTGTATTTGCGGCTATTACATTAATCATGCTTTATTTGATTTACTATTATTCCAGTTACTAAGATATTATATGATATGGAGGGGTTTATATGAGTTTTAGGAGAAGAAAAAAGGTAATAGGAATACTAGTGTTTGCCATCGGTGCCGGGATACTGCTGGCAGTAACTGTGCCCTTTATGGGATGGGTGATATTCTCTGCCATATGCTTAATATGTGCCGGAGTCTACCTGTTGAAGTTCAGTTAAATAAACTCTATAAAAGCATTTATGCAGCCCCAAAATACAAAAGCCTTTGATGATATGCAACAGGAAAGCATATTTGCTTTCTTATGCATAATACCAAAAGCTTTATTGAGCGTTTT
This sequence comes from Clostridia bacterium, assembly GCA_029256325.1. GTDB lineage: Bacteria > Bacillota > Clostridia > Lutisporales > Lutisporaceae > GWB2-37-7. The sequence continues at coordinate 270 of JAQSYD010000151.1, read as the reverse complement.
AAATATTGAATCTAAATGATATGTTATACATAATAAAAAAGCGCGAATTACGCGCTTTTATTATATTGCTCTTTGAACCTTACCTGATCTCAAGCATCTTGTACAAACATCAACTCTCTTTGGAGTGCCGTTCACAATAGCTCTAACCGTTCTTATATTTGGTAACCAAACTCTTCTTGTATGTCTATTTGAGTGACTCACTTTATTTCCAGAAATCATGCCTTTTTCGCATACTTCGCAATGTCTTGCCATGTATATACACCTCCTTCA
>JAQSYD010000016.1 GCA_029256325.1 Clostridia bacterium | reverse complement strand
ACTGCTAAATATGGGAATGATTCTATTGAAGTAACAAACTGCTGAATTACCATTTCCATAGGCATTGAGGTATTAATGAATACAAAATAAAATAGCGCAGCACCCATTAAAGAAAATGCTATTGGTATGTTTAGAAAAAATAAAATAAATAGAACAATAATTGGTAAAATAGCTAGCATTTATTATCTCCCCCCCTGACTTTCAGTATTTTCTGTTGAAGATATTTTCTTGAAACTTTGTACTGCATAATATATTGAATATAAAGTTATAAGTGCAAAAGAAATTATTATAGATGTGTTTATGTATTTATAAGATATCTCTAATGCTGCAGTGATCTTGGTAGATCCTACTACATATTTAAAGCTAAAGAAAAGCATAGCACTAGACAAAACAGTTATAATGAGGGAAGTGAAAAATTCTAATACACTTCTTCCTTTTTTAGGCAACAAGTTCAATATTAATTCTACACCTATCAGTTCTTTGCTTTTATAAGCACTAGCAAAACCTAAGAATATAGTCCACACAAATGCGCTTACAGCAATTTCTTCTGACCAGTGAAATGTAAATCTTAAAAAATATCTAGTAAATACATTCATAATTACTATAAGTGTGGTCGCAGATAAGAAAATGCTTCCTAAATAAAGCTCAAAATCTTTTCCAAATTTTTTTAAAAAGTTACTCATTTCTACCTCCTGTAAGATTAATACCTCTAGGTAATAGCCTGGGGCTGAATTCTGTGTAAGATGATTATACTTTAGCAATATTCTATTATACCTTTATAAAATAAAAGGCTATATTATTGTAAAGTTGGAAGGAGGCTAACTCCTTCCAACTTTTTTAATTGATATAAAATAAGTGATAAATTATTTTTGTTTGATCTTATCTAATTCTTTTAGTATCTCTTCATAGATGCCAGGAGTCCACTTATCAAACTTCGTATATACTGGAGCAGCCGCTTTAAGGAAAGCATCAGCATCTACTTCATGGAAATTCACGCCTAATTCTTTTAACTTAACTTCATAATCTTTTTCTAGCTTAATAGTTTCAGCTAGGTTGTCTTCCATACCCTTTTGGAACTCTTCTGATAAAATAGTTCTTTGTTCTTCAGTTAAGCTATCCCAAACCTTAGGTGAAATTACAACAGCTGAAACCCCTAGCAAGTGGTTTGTTAAAGAATATTCTTTAACGTTTTCGTATTGTTTTGTTCCATAATAAGTCATGATTGAACCTTCTATCCCATCTATAACACCTTGTTGAAGTGCTGCATATGTATCTGGATAAGGCATAGAAATAGGGTTGCCACCCATAGCTTCAATCGTGTAATTGTATAACTGACTGGTTGGGACTCTTATGTTTAATCCCTTCATGTCATCAGGAGTCTTTATAGCTTTTTTAGTCATCATACTTCTAAATCCAAATACCCAATCAAGAGAAAGTACTTTTGCACCTTTTTCTTCCATTTGCTTATTTAGATTTTGAACCAATGGAGTTTTTGTCATTGCTAAGTACTCATCAAATGTTTGATATAAGAATGGTCCAGTTACAGCATTATAGTCTGGTACATAATCTCCTAAGAAGTTAATACCATCTACCAATATCCAATCAGAACCTTGAACTACTTGCTCCATACCATCTTTACCTATTGGTAAAATACCGCCAGTAAATAATTGTAGTTCTAGTGAGCCATTACTTCTTGCATTTACAGCTTCTACTACCTTTTTCAATGATATTGCAGTTTGCTCATCATCAACAAATTTTGTAGTAACTTTAATAACTCTCTTTTCTACCTTTGCTGGTGCATCAGCCGGTACATCACCAGCAGGTGCTTTAGCACCACCGCCACTGCATGCCGCTAAGGACAAAATCATAGCTAGTACTAATACAACGGCCAAAAACTTTTTCATTAAAATTCCCCCTTTGTTTTACTATATATTTAAATATCTACTATCATAATTATAATCCGACTTTTTACTTGTCAATTCAGTCACATTATTGATAGTATCAATTTAAAAGACCTTTTCACTGAGAATTTATAAAACCTGTAAGATTACTTATGAATCTATAACTGCTCTTACCGGTAACCGCATTAATTTCTCTAGTAAACGATTAATTTTATCTTTAACAGCCAATTTTTCGTACAATCAAAACTTTGATCCTTAAGGGCTTCCACTTTGAGTATTTCTGCAAATATCTCATCATATCCTTTATTATTGTTTACTTTTTATCAACTAAAAAGGGCATAAAAAAACAACAACTAAACAACACATAGTTATATTGTGCTATTTATTGTTGACACTCCAATTCTCCTGTCATTACTATTATATTTTCAAGACTTCTCTGTTCAAGTTACTAATTATTTTATGTTTACAACGTTCATAATTCATATGTTATCATATGTTTTTTTCTTTGTAAAGCACTTTGTCCCTTGTAAAAACAGAAAAGGAAAGTTACTTTTTTAACAATGTTTTGTGGAAAATTTATGATCATTACTATTCATAACTCTTTTATTAAATCACAAATTTATCCATGAAAACAAGTGCTAGCTTACAGCTTCAGTAGCTTTATACTACGTTATGTATCTCAAAGCTTTAACAGTAACGTTCACCTCTCAATGGCGCCTTATCCTAAAGTTATCCGTTCACCTCAATACTCTCCCTTAATAATTCATTTTTCTTTCTCATTTGTTTTACTTGAGATAAAGAATAGATTATCAGCCCACCCCAAATGAATCCAAAGCTTACTATGTGAGTCTGAGTAAACTGTTCTCCAAAAACAAATATACCTAGCACTAAGCTAATGGTAGGTGAAATATATTGTAAAAATCCAATACTTGAAAGAGGTATCCTTCTAGCTCCTTCTGAGAACCACAAAAGAGGTAAGGCCGTTGCGATCCCAGTTCCTATTAGAATAAATGTCGTTGCAGCAGAGATATTACCAAGAGCACCTATACCACTTACTTGTCTAAAAATTATGTATATTAATGTTAAAGGCATTAGCATAGCTGTCTCCAAGGCTAAGCTAACGGTGGAACCCACTGGTATCATTTTTTTCATAAGTCCATAAAGTCCGAAAGATAATGCTAATATCAAAGATATCCAAGGAATTTGTCCATATGACATGGTAACTATGCCAACTCCTATGGTTGCCATAATTAATGATACAATTTGCCATGTGTTCAGTCTTTCCTTTAATATGACCACCCCCAAAACAACAACAATAAGGGGGTTCATATAGTAGCCCATGCTTGCTTCTACTATATGATCAGAGTTAACAGCCCAAATATATGTACCCCAGTTGATAGTGATAAATACAGTAGCACATGATATGCGTACAATATTTAATTTATCTTTAAATACTTCCTTGCACTTATGAAGATTTCCATTGAAATATAGGACCGTGCATACAAACATAAAGGACCACAGAATACGATGGGCTAATATTTCAGTCGCTGGTATCTTATCAAGCAGCTTCCAATAAAGAGGGAGAAAACCCCACAAGACATATGCAGCAATACCATAGATAAAACCTACTAAAGATGAATCATATGGTTTATTTTCTTTCATTTTACACCTCTCATATATTCTTATACTTAAGATTATAGCACTCTAACATAATAAAGTTAATATTGATATGCGGTCAAGTGCCGAAGTTAATCGAAACATCAGGTACTCAAAAAAAGTATAACAACAAATAGGAGTACTCTCGGAAAACTAACTGTTCGCATAGATAGCACGAAAGCCTGTGATTACCAAATCACAGGCTTCCTTATACATAAATACATTAGTTGCTCACTGAAAACTCTGCAGTTCTTTCTCTAACCCTCATGTTCTGTAAACTGTCTCGTGCTTTTCCCAATGACTTCGCGCTCTCTTGCTGCTGTGTATAAATATAATCTTTCAGTTCTGCTTTCAGTCCCTCTTCTTTGGTTTGAGCATAAACTTTAAGCGCAGGATCAATACCTGCTGAGCCTGATTGATATAGTATCTGTACATCAAAGTTATCAAGCGTTCCAGCGATATAACGGTCCGCATTATAGCGGGCAACAAAGCCATCTGGGTTAAGCAGGCAAAGCGCACAAATCATCAAGGTCCCTGTAATAATTGCAAGCCGAGCAATTGAGAATTTCCGTTTCTGCAACACAATTATACCGACGAAAATAACGGCAAGAAATACCATAAGCATGCACGGCAACAACCTTCGGATGGAAAGCCCGTATGCACCGATATAAAGCGCCATTTTGCTGAATGCAGTAGCAATAAGCAGCAAGGTTAGGAGAGAAAGCAAAGCATTGAGTATTTTTATTGCACCATTCTTTCCTTGAGGTTTTTTACAGAGAAGATTTGCCGCCAGTAGTAGCGATAGGTTTATTGCAGCAATCTGGCACAGTTCAAAAAATCCGTTGCGGGCATATTCGGAATAAATCTGCCATCCCTCCGGTCTCTGTCCAGCGAATGCGGAAAAAAAGTAAGGCAATTGGCTGCCGATAAATACCACATACAGCAAACAAATCAAAGCAAGCAAAGTATACACCGTGACTGTTGCAAGTACTCGTGCTGATTCAATGGTGTATTGAATGCTTTCTCGTTTGAAGGTCTTGCAGCCTCTGTTATGAGCGCAGCCCGCCACCAATCCAAATAGATAAGCAGCGATAGGAATCGCAAGGATACCGTTAAAGATAAAATCCATAAACTGATTTTGCACCCATCGGAAATATTCATACATCCCATTTGCAATTCTGGAGAAACCGCCGTTATCCGCTCTCATCAACAATGGCAAAACCATAGCTGCAACCAATAACGCTAATAACAAGCCTAAGGCAATTGATGGAATATGCCTTTCAGTACCTCTTCTTTTATATTTCGCTATGGATAGGCTTTTATACTGGCTGCCAAAGTTCTTAAACGGAATGACAAACATGCCGTTAATACCATCCAACAGAATCCAATTGTTGGTATTGCCAAGTATTAACTGCCCCGTAGCGCTGAGTACAAAGTAAACAGCTGCACAAAGTAAAAACAGACTGCGCCACGGCTCTAAACCGTTATTTTCATACAGTGAATAGCTAATTCCAATCAACACAATCGTTGAAAGCCAGAGCCACCCTTCACGGGGAATATTCACCCCTTTTTTCAAAAGATATATCGTAATTACAGAGCAATAGCCAATGGTAAACACAGTTACGCCCCAACCCTGCCAGGAGAACATTACCCACCGTGCATAGAAAAAGCCCAAGATAAACGCAAAAAGTGCGAAAATAGTGTCCTTTCTATCCACAACAAAGGGTTCTTTAGGTTGATATGCTTTAGCTGCACTCTCTGCTGCTTCCGAAGGTCTAGCATCAGTAGAAGCTATTCCACTTGCAGAGAAAGGCGGCTTTGATTTGCTCAAGGAGTCATTTCCATTTAAAAGATGCCCGTCCATTCTATCTGCCTCCTATTCTTCATCCTCTTCTCTAAATTCAAGGATATCTCCAGGCTGACAATTAAGCGCCTTGCAAATAGCCTCCAGTGTGGAGAATCGCATCGCTTTAGCCTTTCCGGTTTTGAGGATGGAGAGATTTGCCTGACTGATATCTATTGCTTCAGCCAACTCACCAGACGACATTTTTCGCTTTGCCATCATCACATCCAAGTTCACTATTATTGGCATGCCTTTCCTTCCTCCTTTATACGGTGAAATCCGACTCGTTTTTTAGCTCTACAGCTTGTGCAATAATGTTTTTGACAACGCGCACAATTAACCCCATGAAAGCGGCAGCTACCGCCACAAATATCCATGGGAAATAGTACGATACAGAAACTAAGCTGATGACAGATCCAGCAAAGCAGCTCCATGAGATATACCTCAGACATTCCACATTAGCGGTAATGAATATCTGTTCAATCTCTATGCGATAAAGCAGTCGGTAAAGGCAGAAAAGCAGTACCACTGCAGGTACACTTCCGGAATAGATAGTCGTTAAAAAGAAGGCTTCAGTTCCGACTAAATCTGCCCTTGAAAAAATTAAGAAGCGTTGCACAATCCATGGTGCCAATAAAGCAGTTGCGATTAACATAGCCATAAAAACCAGAACGCATAGTTTACTAAGGCTAATTGATTTCTTTCCATTCCACATATAATCATCCTCCAAAACATTATGGAAATTCTTTTTCTTAGGTTGTAGTATAGCACAAACTTTATTGATATGCAATATCATTTTATTGTTTATCGATATATTTTTTATGTTTTATTTAGACTGCTAATTGAATGCGAGCTTAATTGAAAGGCGAGATACCACTTTGTAAAGTGAAATGCAACCTTTGTAAAGGCATTGAAGGCTTTATAATTACGACCAATACGTCAGCCTTTGTCATCTTGAATTCTGGCTTTTTGTAGCGTTCACGAAATTTGCCTTGCGTCGCAGCTCAATGTTTCTTATTTCAAACAGACATCTGCTAAACTTTTTAACCAACACCATCAAATAAGAAAACTCCCCTAATCCAAAACTTGGATAGGAGAGTTTATCCTTTGATACCTTGCAAAATAAATTATCTATTCAATTCAATTATTAGTTATTTGTATCAGTTGTTGTATCTGTTGTTGTATCAGTCGTTGTATCTGTTGTTGTATCTGTTGTTGCGTCTGTTGTTGTATCGTCTACTTCATCACTGATTTCAACTGTTTCAGTTTCCGCATCCCAATCAACCTTCAGCCCAAGTGTTTCAGTTATAAATCTCAAAGGTACAATAGTTCTATTGTTTAGAGAGGTTGGTGCTACATCAATAGTCACTTCAGTGCCATTTACAAAAGCAGTATTGCTATCTAAGTTAAGTACAATTTGCGTTGTTCCACTTGATATAGTTACCTTTTGCTCAACCGGATCCCAGGTTACTGTTGCCCCAAAGGCCTCTGTCAAAGCTCTTACAGGTATTAGTGTTCTTCCGTTTTTAACAACAGGAGGAGTATCAAACTTCATGCCCTTGCCTTTAGCTATGATACTGTTTATTGGCATCACAGTGACATCGTCGTTTTCCTTCTCTATCTTTTCTGAAAGCTGCTCTATGTAATTTAACTCTTCACTTGTGTAAGTACTTCTTATAGTTGCTTTAATTTCATTCTGCTTATCTTTCATAAGCTGTTTCTTTGCCTCGAATTCCACTTTTAATGTTTCTAGTTGTACCGCAAGCTGCTCCGCCAATTCAGCATTTCCACTTTCCTTTGCTGCTTCATACTGTACTTCAAGTTCATCCTTTTGGCCTTCTAATGCATCTTTCTCACTTTCTAATAATACCTTTTCCGCTTCTAGTTTATCTTTAGCTTCCCTCAATTGCTGAACTTCAACTTTGTCTTTTTCATCGCCCTTTTCTACAGTTTGTGCCTGTCCTTTATTTTCGTTTCCACGATTTGTAGGATCAGCAAAGACTCCTGGTATTAGAATCCATGACATAACTGATATTATGGTTATCATTACTAATAGCTTTTTCTTCATAATTTCTCTACTCCTTTACAAGCAAAAAATATTTTATGGATGTTACGGCATCCAATCCGGTAACTGGCTGACTTATAGCAATTTTGCTACTTAGTCCCTCTAGTTTTGTGTCACCACCTTTCAATGGTTTTACCTTTATAATTTTCTATTTATATAATATTCGTAAGCTTGTACTTTTTTTCGGGGTTAATTTAGAAATTATATCAAAATTATGAAATAATTTTCTTTTTTCATGGTATTTCCGCAATATAAACCTATAATAATATTATTTTTTTGGTGGAGGAAGAGGACTCGTGACCTATTATCTCCAATGGTGCTGACTACATCATAAACTTCCTTATGAAATCCACTTGCGTCATACAGAAGCTGTAATAGCCTGATAACCTTGGTGCCTGGCACCATATTTTAAACTTTGGTGAGCTCACCAGACTAAAGTCCATAACAAAAAGATTGGTTCATCACCAATCTTATGTAAGCCAGGACGCAACCACCTGGTATGTTTAAATTCTATAACTTAATAAAGTTCAATTCGAATCGATAGGGTTGCATATCGATTTCCAATTGAAGCTCTTGCAAGTATGGTTTAGTTTACGGTTACGAGGTTAATTTTGTTAATTGTTAATTGAGTAACTCAATTTCGTATAAGAGTAATTTTAATAGGTGCAGTCAGTATTTAAACATCCCACTACTACATAAAATCTGTACACGGCACCAAGGTTATCCAGCCATTAGCTTGCTTTGATACCTTTCAACAATATCCTTACCTCCATATAGAATAATCTATGTACACAGTTTGCTAACCTTCTTTGCCATTGCCATGATTGTAAGAATAGGTGGGTTTCCTAAAGAAGCGGGAAATAATGTTGCATCTGCAATATAGAGATTGGGAGGAAGCCTACGGTGATGTAAAGTATCTGCCTCCTGTACGGTTAACGGCAGCATACCTCCTGGATGTCCGGCATTTATGGTTCCAAGAAAAATGTCATTCTTTTCGATTCCCATTCTGGTTAATATCTCAGTACAGATTTCAACACCTTCATTCAATCGTTCCTTATCTTTATCCGTAATAGGCTTTATTATCTTTTTATTTGAAATACTTCCGGTATTCAAATCAGCAAGTTTTATCATCAGACTTAAAATATTGGAGCTAGAATGCTTCCAACCTTTATTAAAATAGAAGCTTAGAAAATCAAAATAAGGTGATAAAATAAAATGTTCCTTTTGGACAACAAATGGCATCGGAATTTCTTTATTCTGAAGACATCCATGCCATTCTGCAGATACACATAGAACAGGGTCTACAAACAAGCTGCTTTCACACCCTATACCAGAATTTTGTAAAATTACTGGTGTTTCAAAACCCCCTGCTGCTAAAATCACAAGGTCTGCCGGATAAAATCTGGTTTGCCATCCCTGTCTTGCCTGTACACCTGTTACAAGACCATTTTTTATAATTAATTTTTCTACTTTACAGTTTGTAATTAAGTTGATGCCATTGTTTATGGCAATCTCCAAGAATTTTCTACTATCCCATTTAACCTCATGTGGACATCCAAGTACACATCTTCCACATCTTTTACATCGATCATAGAATCCCATTTTCGGGGTAGGCCGAGGATTCAAATCCATTTGGGTACATATATCAAATAATTGTTTTGTAGTCTTATTCCAATATCTTTGATGCTCAGTTGTGATTGGGACTTCACTATATAATTCTTCAAATTCAGCATCTAAATTGATACCGAGTCTTCTCAAATCATCATCTACTCTAATCCCATTTCCTGCCGAGATAGTTGTTGTCCCCCCAAGTCCAATGCCGTTTACCAAAATCATTTTATCTTCAGTTTTCCTGATTTGCATAGCTGGAAACAATAGTTGAATATGTTTTTCGTCAAAAAAACAGCCTGTCTTTTTTAGCTTTTCCATGACTGACAGATTTGGTGCAAAAGGATGAAATGCTTTTCCAGCTTCCAACACAGTTACATCAAACTTCCCTTGAAGTTCTTTAGCCGCAGTAGCACCACCAGCACCACTTCCAACTACAATAGCTTTTTTCACTTAAAATACTCCTCCATAATAAAATTTGCCCTGCAGCAATCATATCCTTCCGTAATTCGTTGATAAAAACTGAGACTTCCACCATCTGAAAGCCCAGCTGCTACCCCTTCGTCCAGGGAAGAAATTACCTGGCATATTTCTGAAGAATAATACTGACTAAAAAAGCACTTATTAATAATGATCTGGTTTTTACCATAACTCTTAAAATATATGCCCAGCATGTCATAAATTATCTCGCACATCAGTATTACATCTTGAGAAGTAGTAATATTAAACTCCATTCTAAGTTCTTTGCCCAATTGATAAGCACCTTGGTATAATCTTTCTTTCAAAGTATGAATGTTGTATCCCTCATTAACATATTTTTCTGTTTGTTGCTTTGTAAATAAGGCATAGTTATGCAAACACTGCTTATAAGTGAGCCCTTTTGTCTCGGGAGGCTTGCAATCAAATGCCTGCGAGGTAACGGCGAACAGCTTCTCCAGTCTTTTCTTTTTAAGAAACCTAGGAAAGTAAAATTGCAATAGTCTTAGAATCACAATCATTCCTTCACCCTTTTCATTTTCAAATAAAAAGACAAAACTAATAAACCTATAAAACCATCAATGATGCAGTTTGCTATATAGATTAGGTAAGGTTGGAACATCAAAAAGAAATAAAGAGAAAGAAAGGAAGACGCTAATTTCCCATTAGCCAATAATAACGGAAGTCTTTTATCTTGAGGGCTGCGGTACATAAAAAATGCTAACAAAGTCACCAGATACATATATCCTACTGCGAGAACAAGATAAAAATTGACACCCTGCACAGGTGCTTGGGGCATTCCCAAATAATCAGAAATATCATTAAAAAACATAAGTACAGAATTAGGTATAGTTAGAAATATCAGCCCGACGATAGCAAATACAATTGCAAGGGAAAAACTAAACAATTTATAGAATCTCACATTACAACACTCCCCATAATTAAAGTAAAACTATTTAGAATACAATTTAAAAAACTCGGACAATTTACATTGCCAAATGTAGTAGGTGAAAATACACAAGGATTAACCGCTCCAAATGCATCTATATAAATCATTTTATGACCTGCATTACATCCAAAATGTTCACTACTTTCAAAATGTCCAAGATAGTTAACAGTTATTTTTCCTTGCTTATTGTATTTATCTTGTAATTTTATCAAATTATCACGTTCTTCTTCAGAAATTATTACATTTTCATCCCAGAGCGTTTTATTCGCAGGTTTGATTTCACTTAACCATACTTCATGAACACCCAATCCTATAAGAAACTGCATAAATTCTTCGATCTGACTTTCATTAAGCATACTTTTTGATAATACAGAGGATACACCTATATGAATGCCACCAATTTCCCTAAAAATTTCAATAGCCTTTAATGCAGTCTTGTATGAATCCCCACATCCTCTAATTTTATTATGTTCTTCTTCCTTCCAATGATCGAGACTTACTGAGACATAAAACAATCCTGCTTTTTTCAGATCATTTGCTAATTCTCTTGTAAGATTATAACCGCCTGTAAACAGCTTCACAGCACAATCATCACCGATACTATCTACAATTTCTACAATATCCTTATTTAATAGTGGTTCCCCGCCTGTAAGTCCAAGCCAAATTACACCCATTTCTTTTAGTTCTTTAATTACCTTTTTAATGGTATCCTTATCCATGATTTCACCGGTTCTATTCCTGTTATAGCAGTAATCGCAATTCTGCGAACAATCATTGGTAAGACCAATTTGAGCATGGGTAGGACCTTGAACTTTGGCTAACAGATGCTTATTTATAAATCTTGAAAAAGCTTTACAATTTATAGGTGGTAAATGCGAATGAAGCACAAGACGACCTCCTACATTTACTTTTGTAAATTTATTCATATACTTAAGGAGAAATATGTTTATTAGTGGACTTACCCTTACTAATTGGAAATTTGATATCATGGTCTTTACTAATAATAATTCATCCGAGATCCTAGACATTTTTCCTCCCCCCAAATCTATCGTTTTTTAAATATTCTATAGTGATTTATATTCCAATATATTCCTCATAAACCAAAATTTATAGTTCATTTATATATATTAAAACTACACTTAATTAGAAAAGTCAATAGTATAAATGTAGTTTAATTATAGATTAGCGAAGGCGTGGGGGAAGCATTATCTATCTCAAAGCTTTGATAGTAATGTTCTCCTCTAAATGAAGCCTTATCTAAAGTGCGCGTACTAAAGGTAAGACGTCTGCCATTAGGCTGCTAAAGCACAATTAAGCTTAACTTCTATATTTACTTTTCAGCTTACAGGATATCACCGGCACAGCAAAAGACTTAGAGATACACCAGTGCAGATCATTAGTTTTAATGATTCTCTATAAAAAAAACGAGGTTGATTACCATTGTAATCAACCTCGTTACTATACAAATTTGCGGTTATTTTAAAATCATATCTTTTGCAGCTTCGAATTCTTTCATTGCACCATCAAGATATGCTTTAGTATCTGCTGTGTTCATGTAGGCAGGCTCAACACTGTATGCCTTTGCGATATCTGTTGCATATTCCGGCATTTTTGAAACCTGTTCCATAGCAGCGCTTACTTTGTCTATAATCTTTGGATCTGTTCCCTTAGGGAAGGATAGGAAGTATGCACGATGTGCAATTAGATTATATCCTTGCTCCTTTGCAGTTGGTACTTCAGGGAATAAATCACTGCGATTTTCTGAGAATACTGCCAATACTCTGAAGTCGCCGGAATCAATATATGGCTTCATAATTCCATATGGGTTTACATTGGTATCAATTTTCCCTGCAAGTAATGCAGCATTTCTATCAGTTCCGCCGCCTGCATCAACTATATTAAAATCTGTACCAGTAAGTTCCTCTAACTGACGCCCAACATAGTAAGTATAACCACCTATAGAGGAAGCATAGTTTAATTTTCCTGGAGTCGCTTTTGCAGCATTGATCAAATCTTCCAGCGTCTTATATGGGCTCTTTGCGTTTACTGCCAAGATATAGGAATTGTCCATAATACCTGTTGCAGCAACATCAAATGCCTCGTGTGCAAAGTCAGATACTTCTACAACTTTATTCATTAGCATGGAGTCATGGAAGAACAATGCAGTATATCCATCTGCTTTTGAGTCTCTTACTTGTATACTACCTGCGCTGCCGTTGGCACCATCGACATTTACAACAACAACAGAAGTACCTAGGATTGGTTCAAGATATTTTGCATAAGTACGTGCATGGAAGTCTGTATCTCCACCAGTTTTAAAAGGAACTATAATCTGAAACGGTTTTTTGTCTGGCCATTTGGCTGCTGCTTCCGTTGATGCTGCCGGTGCTGGGTTGCCGGAAGCTGCACATCCTGTAAACAGGCTAGCGATTAACATTACTGTTATTAAGATAATACCAATTTTTCTCATCTTTCATTCTCCTCTTTCATTTTATTTATTGCTGCAACGGGTTTCCCCATAAACAGATCAATTGAATAATACAAACTACGCAGTCTTTCTCATATTTCTGATATTCTTTCGGGCTGCCAAAGCAATTGATACCAGAGCAGCAACTAGAAATACTGCTGCAATCGGTGCAGTCAGGAAAGGCATAAAGTTGCCCTGTGAAAACATCAAACCACGTCTGAGATTGATTTCCATAAGAGGTCCGATGATGAACCCTAAAATAAAAGGTGAACCCGGAATCTCTAACTTATTGAATACGTAGCCCATTGCTCCGAAAAGCAGCACAGTCCATACATCAAACATACGGTTGCTGACTCCAAAGGAGCCAATTACACAGAATAAAAATATACCAGGCAACAGATAGTATTTAGGGATCTTAAGCAATGCCGCGAAAACTCTCAAGCCATAAAATTCGATGAACAGCATTGCAACCGCCCCGATGATCATCGTAAGGAATATTGCATAAACGATGTCTACATGCTCTGTAAACATCAGTGGTCCAGGTGATATCCCTTGTATCGTCAAACCGCCAAGAAGCATAGCAGTTACAGTATCACCAGGGATACCAAGGGACAGCAAGGGCACAAGAGCCCCTCCGATGGCTGCATTATTGGATGTTTCACTAGCTACAATCCCGTCAATGACTCCTGTACCAAACTTTTCAGGATACTTGGAGCGGTTCTTGATTACGCCATATGTTAAAACGTTTGCAACTCCGCCTCCAATGCCCGGAAGTATGCCGATACCTATACCGATCACACCAGAAATCAGTGCATTCCATTTCTGTTCAAAGAACTCCTTCCAAGAAAATCCAAACCCCTTAATACCCTTGATATCAACCTTGATGGTCTCCATCTTTGCTGCATGTCTGGATTCTTCTGCCGTAATGAGTATCTCTGAAATGGCAAACATTCCGATCAGTACAGGCAATATGTTAAAGCCTGACATCATCTGTGTGCTGCCAAAAGTATATCGCTGCACGCTGCCGATGCTATCCATACCCACAGTTGCAAATATGCAGCCAAGGAAACCGGATATTAAACCCTTGACCAAAGATTTTCCGGATAAGCCTGCCATCATTGTCAATGAGAATACTGCAACAGCAAAGTATTCATAAGCACCGAAATTAATTGCAACCTTCGCCAGTAGTGGTGCCATAAATATCAGCACAACGGTGGACATGATTGTTCCTATAAAAGAATATACAATGCCCACACCCAGAGCCTTTGGTCCCTGACCCTTTAATGTAAGCGGGTACCCGTCAAAGCATGTTGCAACCGATGACGGCGTACCTGGAATACGGGTCAATATTGCTGAAATTAATCCTCCTGATATACCGCCAATATACAATGATACCAGTAGTACAACCCCTGCTACAGGACTCATGCTATAGGTAATTGGCAGAAATAATGCTAGTGCCATAGTTGCACTAAGACCTGGTATTGCACCAAAAATAATGCCCAAAGTAACGCCAAATAAAATCATAAGCATACATAAAGGATTTAATATGGCTTGTGCTCCAATTATCAATGATTCCATAACTTGTTCACTTTCCTTTCTCTATCAAGCTCCAAATATGATGCCTACCGGTAATGGTATATACATCACATTACGAAACAGATAGTATGTGCCGACTGACAATACAACAGAATAAATTACAAGAGCCAAATAATTACGTTTTGTATCTGTCGGTGTAAGCAGCATGCTCATCAACACTAAAAACAATATCGAAGAGAATACGAAGCCCATCAATTGCATCAGCACTACATAGGCAATAATTAATGCAAATGTAAGAAGAACATTTTTTGTATCCTTTTTCGTCCCTGCTTCCGCTTCACCAGGAACAAAATCCTTTGCTGCTTTAATGCCCTGATATATCAAACAGACTGCTAGAAATAAGAGAATAGAGCCATATAGTTCTGGTATAAATTCCGCACCAATTGAAATTGCTTTATTTCGTCTAATAAAGAGTGAGCCAACCAGATACGCAATTGCAAACAATGCAAAAGAGGTGCCTGTAATCAACCCGCTATATTTCTTTATAAATTGTCCTTTCATAGGTGATTGCACTACTCCTTCCATCTTAAATGTTTATAAACCTCTGGGTTGCATACATGAGGCCATTTTTCGCCGCGCAGCACTGCTAAAGTGCCCTCCACTGCCATCAGTACTATATTTCTTGTGGTTTCCTGAGTTTGAGCTGCCATATGGGGTGTCACAATGCAATTTGCAAGCTTCATCAGCGGATGATCTGTCTTCATTGGCTCATCAACTAGAACATCCACACCAGCACCAGCAATCACTCCGTTTTCCAGTGCGTCAACCAGAGCTGTTTCATTGACAATATCACCGCGGGCACAGTTCAGGAAAAATGCAGTCTTTTTCATGGCTCCAAAGTGCGCTTTTGTAATCAAGCCCTTTGTCTGCGGCAATGACGGCATGTGAAGAGATACATAATCACCTGCGGAAATTGCCTCCATCAAATCTGCACTGTAGCTGCAGTCCATAGCAGTTGCCACTTCTGCCGTAATGAATGGATCATATACCATTACCTTCATACCAATGCCCAGGCACATACGAGCCAATTCTTTTCCTATGCTGCCGAAGCCTAAAATGCTGATGGTTTTACCTTGAACCTCTACAGCAGCATACTTATTGCGAATTCCGAAATTACCCTTGCGCGTTTCTACATCACTTTCCACCATATTTTTACTTACAGCAAACAATAGAGCCAGCGTATGCTCCGCCACAGCACGTGAATTTGTAGCGGGACATATCACGACAGGTATTCCCTTCTCCGTAGCCGCTGCAACATCTACGTTATCAACGCCTACACCCGGTCGAGTGATAACTCTGAGTTTGTCACAAGCCTCAATGGCTTTACGATCAATTTTTCCTATGCGCAGAATAAAACCGTCTGCATCTTTCAGCTGATCAATAATCATATCGCTATCCCCATTATTCGGGATAATGATATTCGCTTTTCCTTCAATTGCCTCCATGCCAGGTTTATACAGTGCATGAGACAAAACAATGTTATGCAAGGTTACATCCCCCTTCCATTATTAACCTTTATCAACTATAAACTTGCCTTAAGCGCTACATGCATTTTTTCAACTTCTGCAATTTTGGCTATTATGTTATTCTCTTCTTCTGGCAGAATAGAATCTTGAGGTGCAATAACACGCTTATCAGTATAGCCTAAAGTTGATATTGCAAACTTATTTGCCGAAGTCGCATTTTTTGTCATTCCCAGGATCTTAGAGGTCTCTCTTAACAACACATCATATTTCATTGCCAACTCTATATTATTAGAACGTCCAGCTTCAAAAGCCTCAACAAATAACTGTGGGAAAACCGGCGCTATGGATGGTACAAAGCCATCAGCACCAAGAAGCATACTGACCATAGCATAAGCAGTAGTACCTTGCAGCACTGAAAAATCCGTGTCTGCAAAATAGGTCAACAGCTGCTGGAATGCTGCGAAATTTCCTGAACTATCCTTGATACCGACTACACGGTCAAATTTTGCTATTTCCTTCATTGTATTTACCGTCAAGTCTAAATTGGTAAACATCGGAATATTGTAAACCATTAAATCTATATTAGTTTCTTTACTGATTTGCTCAAAATGACGGATCGTTTCATTCTGCGAAGTGTGGCGTGCATAGAATATGGAAGTGATTACGGCACACTTACCACCCAGCTGCTCCAGCTTTTTGATGTTATCAATGACACGGCGTGTACTGGAATCCATCACCCCTGCCATGACCGGAACCCGGCTTCCGCTCTGGTCTACAGCTATTCGGATAGCATTATCACGCTCTTTTTGTGTTAGCGCCATACATTCACCATTGCTGCCTGCTACAAATATTCCATGCAGCCCACCGTCAATACAGTGGTCAATCAGTGAGCGAAAACCTGTTTCATCCACGTTTTCATGGGTATCAACAGGAGTGATGATCGGTGGTATTACCCCGTAGTATTTTTTGTTCATTCTAACTCCCCCTTATATTGTTTTTATATGATTCTACTAAAAGCGAAACAATTTGCAGCGTTGTAGTTCTATCTTAAACAACTTCTTCTCATTGGATCTTTTCATGGTGTACTACCCCAATAAATATGTTAACATAATCTTCATGAAATTGAAAAATCTTTTTGGAAGTTATCCAACCTTTGCAGCCAAACGAGTCACTGCGATTTTTGCCCCATATTCAATAGCATTGATTAAACTCTCTTCATTGGCCGTTCCCTTACCTGCCTTTTCAAATGCTGTACCATGGTCAACAGAGCTTCTGATAATTGGCAACCCCAAAGTTATATTTACTCCGCTGATGGACTTCCATTTATCAGCTTTATAATCATACTGGAAGCCCAAAACCTTTAGTGGAATATGCCCCTGATCATGATACATGGCAACCACTATATCATATTGTCCCCCACGAGCTTTAGAGAATAATGTATCTGGTGGTATTGGTCCCTCGGCGCCAATCCCCTCCTGTTTTGCTTTCAAAACAGCCGGTGCAATTTCTTCAATTTCTTCTCTGCCAAATAAACCGTTTTCACCAGCGTGGGGATTAAGTCCGGAAACGCCAATTCGTGGCTTTTCAATGCCTAAACTGCGGCAAACCTCATGAGCAAGATTAATTACTTTATAAATGCGTTCCTTTTTGCAGCGGTCACAGGCCTCACGAAGGGATACATGTGTTGAAACATGAACTACTCTCAGCTCACCATCCGCAAGCATCATAGTGTAATCCTTTGTTCCAGTCAGTTCTGCATATATTTCCGTATGTCCGCTGTAATGATAACCAGCAAGATTCAAGGCTTCTTTGTTTAACGGCCCCGTAATGGTAGCATCAATTTCATCCTTCATTGCCAAATCAATTACCTTTTCGATAGCTTTATATGCTGCCTCACCACCCTGAACACTGACCTTGCCGTGAGCAAAGATTGACATATCTACGATATCCTGATCCAGCACATCAATAGTACCGTATTCAAATTTTGCTTCATTGACATTGCCTATTGCATGCACTTCAAGCTGCTTTTTTGTAATTTCAACTGCCTGTGCAATGATCTTAGCACTGCCCACTATCAGAGGCCTGCAGATTGCATATATGTGTTTCTGCGAAAGTGCTTTGGCAGTGATTTCTGGTCCGATTCCACAGGGATCGCCCATGGTGATGCCTAAAATAGGTAACTTATGCATTGCACATGCCTCCTTAAATAACTTCTAGATAGATTGCACGAATATCTTCATTGGTCAAAATGCAGCGGTTGTTATTCAACAGCCTCTTGCAATCTGCTGCTGCTTCCACAAGAAAATCCATATCCTCCATGCCTATTCCAAACTCACGAAGACTGGATGGGATTTCAGTGTCCTTTACTATTGACTCAATTCTCTCGATCATTCGTTTAGCCTTTTCTCGTGAAGTATTGCCATGACCTGATGGGTCCACGATATCCTCCAATAGCGCCAGACGATCTTCGCACGCCTCCAGATTTGCACGCATTACCGGTGCAAACATGATAGCATTGGATACTCCATGAGCGATATGATACTTTCCTCCAAGTGGATAAGCCAATGCATGAACAGCAGTTGTACCCGATGACGCGATTGATACACCTCCATAAAAGGCAGCAATCAACAAATTGCTTTTTGCTTCCATGTCCTCTACATTATTGTAAGCACGCACCAAATTAGCAAATATCAACCTTGCCCCTTCAGCAGCATACAAATCGCTAAATGGATTTGCCTTATTGGAAGTAAAGCACTCAACTGCATGGGCTAGGGCGTCAACCCCGGTAGCTGCGATAATTTTAGGCGGCAGCTTTCGTATCATATTTCCATCCAGCAGCACATAATCTGCCAGCATATTCTTATTTACGATACCGATCTTTACGGACTTCTCAGGTACTGCTATGATTGCATTAAAGGTTGCCTCACTGCCTGTTCCGCAGGTTGTAGGTATCATAACCGTTGGCAATCCCTTTTGCATCAGGTCATTTTTCTCCAGAAGATCATAAATGTTATACGATGCACCTTTCATAGCAGCACATAGCTTGGCCATATCCATCACGCTGCCTCCACCTATCGCAATCACCAGTTCTCCCTTGGAATGATTGATGGCTTCAACAGCACGAGTCACATCAGATGTAGACGGTTCCGGCCGTAGATCGCTGATAACGCTGTAATCCGCACCTGCCTTCTTTATCTGTTCAAAAACACTATCACAAATCCCAGTTGCCAACACACCTGCATCTGTAAATACAATTACCCTTGATGCTTTCTCAGCTTCAATGATACCGGCAAGTTGTTCCACAACATTTTCTCCACCAAAAACACGGCCGGGCATCATCAACTCATATTGTTTCATCGCTAACCCTTCTTTCTAAATATTTCTATCCAAATACTCTATGGAACGGACCAGACAATCTTCTTTCCCGAACCCCCCTGATTTGGTTACAATCGTCACACCTTCTGCGATACCTCCAACCAGATGACCAACAGGCACTCCAGATACGATTTCGGCTTCAAGCTCAATCCCATTGGCATTTAATGCATTCAGTATTGCAAGGGAGGTATCCCCACCTGAAGATATGATGGCATTTACAGCATAACGCTCACAGAACTGCCTTGCAAAACACCCCATTGCATTTGTTATGCTTAGCGAATCCTTTATAATACCAGTCCCGTCATTTTCAGCATCTACATACCCTGGCAAAAGGGTATCCACAACTACCGCCAACAATCTGCAGCCACCGCTGATCAGATCATCTGCCTGCTTCGATATCTCTTGATTTACCAGTTCATTCTTCCCCGCTAGAATATCACGCGTAAATACTGTAATCAGCGGAATACCTGTTTCAGAAACAAGCGTTTGAACTTGTTCTGCAGTACAAGTATTGTAAGAGCCAATCATAACCAGTGTAATTCCATCTTTTCTTGCAATAGCGACCTCTCCCTTTTCATCTCTAGGCTCTAATAAACTAAGCTGCTTTGCAAGACCAGCTGACCCGCATAAAATCATCTTTCTTTCTACTGCCAGTGATGCATCACGCACTACAGCAAGATCTTCGTCTGTAACTGCATCAATTACAAAAACTTGTCTGCCTTCTGAATATCCACTCAATACCGCTTTCATCAAAGCTTCTTTACCTTCACGGACAACTTCAATCCCAATTCCCTGTACCTTTACATTCATTCCTTCTGAAAAAACCTTAATTGCATCTATCCCGGATTTGATACTATTAGTGTTGGAAATTGTAAGTACGCCATTGCAAAGAGTTCTTCCGTTCTCCGGATAGCTGATTGCTACAACTGCGAGTGGCACATTCATTGCGTCCATCATCGCTTCCAGTTCCTGCGCCACATTACCCCGCAGTACCGAATCTACCTTTTTATAGATATACTTGTACTGTTTATTTTTTATATGCTTCACAAGATTATAAGTCATATTATATGCATCTTGAGGAAACTTCGCACGCGTATCGGCATTGATAGAAATTACATCAAATTCATCAGATAGAGTATTAATCTGATCTAAGTCAATTTCTGCCGATATCAGCGTACGCAGCCCGCGTCTTTTATACTGAACGCCCGTATCACTTGCACCAGTTAAATCATCAGCTATAATATAAATCATGTGTTACACCCCCTTTGAGTGTTTTAACCAATAGGTCTTCTAACAGAGCTCACACTCCATTACATGCTTTTGAATTTTACAAACTTATATATACGCAAATGCCGTGCCGACTTTATCAAATTCATACAAAAAAAAATAAAAAACCTATAAAGCAAGCTGTTTTATGGGTTTTTTATAATCATTATAAAATTATAGACTCCTAATAACTAAATATCCCCGTTATAAATTCCAAACTTTGTTGCATTTCGCAACGTTCGTTGAAATGTGCAACGATGCATTTTGCAACACTTTCTTCGTGACCCTATTCCTTCTTTTTACGCCACAATGTGCTGCGATCAATACCAAGTACCTTGCATATATTTCCTACAGAACCGGAATACTTGTCATGTATATAGGTTATATATTGATTTTCCAGTTCACGCAAGGTCGGCTCCTCTGTAAAAAGACCTTGTAAATCAGTTGAAGCAGAGATTGTTTCAGTGGAAACATCACAAATATTGTTAATTAGAATCAAGCCGTTCTCACAAGTAATAACAGCACGCTCCATCATGCCTTGCAGTTCCCGAACATTGCCCTCATAATGAAATCTTTTCAGATATATCAATACCTCCTCTGATAAAGATATGGGAAGGCGTCCATATTTTTGTCCATAAATCTTCACAAAGAATTCTGCGAGAGCTACGATATCCTCTCTTCTCTCGTTCAACGGCGGAATATTTAATGTTAAGATATTGATACGATATAGCAGATCTCTTCTAAATTTACCGGCTTTTACTTGTTCGCCTAAATCCCTATTTGATGCGCATACCACACGTACATCAACAGGTATTACGCGGTCATCTCCAATTCTCATCACTTCTTTTTCTTGTATCACCCGAAGCAGACGTCCTTGCAGATCCAGGGGTAATTCACTGATTTCATCCAAAAATATAGTACCTCCATGAGCTAGTTCAAATAAACCCGCCTTTCCTCCCTTTTTAGCCCCCGTAAAAGCACCTTCCTCATACCCAAAAAGTTCACTTTCAATCAAAGATGGCGGCAGTGCAGCACAATTAATAGGAACAAAGGGACCTGATGCACGCCGGCTTATGTTGTGTATCGACTGCGCCATAAGTTCTTTACCGACACCGCTAGGACCGCTGATCAGCACAGAAGAATCATATTTTCCATAGGTGCTCGCCCTTTCTATACAACGGCCCATGGCCGTGCTTTTGTAAATAATATCATCAAAAGTATAGCGAGCAACAAACCCTTTCTCGCTCAATTTGATACGTATCTTTTTTTCAAGGCTCTGAATTTTTGTTATATCCTGAAATGTAATGATACTGCCTAAATTTTCATCTCCTACTACGATGGGCACATGGTTGATTGCCAGCTCAGCATTCCCTACACTGTGAATGGAGTCAACCTTAATTTGGTGGGATCGCGCGATACGCGTAAGCGCATTATCTCCAATCACATCTAACATAGAGCGACCGATTACCGACTCCTTTGAAATTCCAAGTATTTTTTCTGCATTTACGTTGAATACATTGATACATTCATCTTTATCTGTTGCAATTACGCCATCGCTGGTATTATCAATCACTGCCTTGAATCGCTGAATTCGTTCACGTTCCGTCTGAATTGCATGCAGCACTCGAATCGCCTCTTCAATGGCATTGGTAATTGCTTCTTCTCCTGATTCAATCATATAGCTTTCATATCCCAACTGCTTAGCAATACGATTTACAATACTGTCGCCAACAAACACACGAACTCCTTGAACAATACACTGGTGAATTTGTTCTTCCACCGATAGCGTATTATCTAAAGTAATTTTTATTATATTTCTGTCATTCATCAAATCCTCAATGATATCATAGCCTTGTATTACATTCTGATAGCCAATAATCGCAATGGCCTGATGAATATTATGGATTTCTTTCAGACTATTGAATACATCAAAAGCTGTAAGCTTGATTTCAACAACGGGCACATCGACAACAGCACGAATCCGCGAATAAGTACCACCTCTGGAAATAATCACATTGGCACCCTTTGCGACGGATTCCAAAGCCGCTTTTTCTCCTTGAATTAAATCTCCCGATACTACCTCAACAATATCGGCATATCCACGTTCTTCTACAATACGTATTGCATTTTCATGAAGTGACTGAAACGGCGAAACCAATACAATGTGTTTTGTCATTGTATTATCCTCCTTGTGTTATCATTTTCTAGGAATTGAGAGTTAATTATATAATTAATGTTATTTTATTATTATGATAGTAGATTGTATCAATATCATTTAGATACATGATTGCGATATTATGCATAATTATATCATAATGTTTTAAGTTTATAAAAACATATTCCTTCTGTTTCCAAGTAGACATGAGCTGCTAGAAATGATGGATTCAGAGATGAAAAGTTTAAAATGTAAAAGAGGAAATATGCACAAAAGGCACTGATATACAACTAATTACTCGTAAGTTGTACAACAGCCCCTTTTATATGCAAACCTTATATTATCTCATTGTGGAGGCGAGGAGAATCAAATCCCTGCGCGATAATGCTTCAACTGCTTCTTGAGCAGCGCAGTCAGTCTTTTACATTCCCTATTCCATAGTTATATGACAAACCGACGCGCCTGGCACCTTTGCAGGACGGCTGCCATTAGACAGCTAGCCAGATTAATGAAATTGGGACAATAGTATAGCCCGAATTATAGTAAAATACATGCATAATCCGGGCTCCTATTCAATGGAAGTTATATTTGAAGGATATAACTTCCATTGAACTCATTTTTTCTACTTCTCTAAATTTTTCAATGTTTGTTTTATCTGTCTTAAGCATAAACTAGGACTTGATAATACGGGGCAACCGCAAATTTTAGCAACATCACTCTCTAAGTGAGCCATTGATGCCTGAGCTAAAACAATACAGTCGTATCCAGTTATATCTGATGCCATTTCCTTTAATAAACTGTCATGTGTTTCCATATCTAATATCTTCAAAGCTTTAAAGGCAGAATGACAAACCCTTGAATCAATTGCTATATTAACCTTAGCATTTTTTGCTTCCAATAATAATTTACTCTTTGTTGGTTCCACAGTACTTTGTGCTGTAGCCAAAACCATTAATTTATTTCCATAGACGATTGCCTTTTTAGCCATAGCATCATCGATAGCAATTATAGGGATACTTATAAATGGTCGTATCACATCAACAACTGGAGTCAATGTTGAGCAGGTTGTTACGATAATATCCGCTCCTGTCATTTCTGCATTTTTAATATCATTTAATAATCGATTATAATTGGTAATGCTGAACTCTCCGATTTCATTTGGATTGTTTGCTAAAAAATCATCTAAGAGGTTATGTACCTTGATCTCTTCATCAATGTATTCCCTCAGTTTATCTTCAAAGGTATTTGCTACACTTTTCACAGTATGAATTAACGCAATGCTCTTCATGGCTGCCTCCTATCGCTCATATCTTTATTTCCATTATACTAATTCCCAAGCTAAATTCAGTGTACGTTTTGCATTTGCAATTACTATTTCACTATCTTCCTCACCAAAGGGTTTTACCTCAAAACTTACAATACCTCGTTTTTTTTCATTTAGATATCCAACTTGAATTAACATTCTTAAATAAGCCGCCAATTCTTCCACATCATTTTCACTGTTGGGAAAGCCAAAACGTGGATGACTGTCACCATAGCCAGGTAAATCTACATCTTTAATTACGGTATTTCCCATAT
This sequence comes from Clostridia bacterium, assembly GCA_029256325.1. Taxonomy (GTDB): domain Bacteria; phylum Bacillota; class Clostridia; order Lutisporales; family Lutisporaceae; genus GWB2-37-7. Next base: position 13,879 of record JAQSYD010000016.1, on the reverse strand, counting down.
GAGCATGCTTTATATAATCTTTTATTGGAAGCAGACTTTCTTCTAAGGTTTCATGGAGCATTGGAATATGACTTGAATCAACCAATAACCCAAAATTGTCATGGTCAGATGTCATGGTCTCTGCCAATCTTTTTGCCATATGTACAGGTCCAATTAATGATTTCTTATCGATATCAAAGTCAAACACTTCTAATATGATTGGCATGTTTCCTTTTAATTTTGCATATTTGCATAGCTCTTTACTTGATTTTACCAAAGCTTGAAAAGCTTCCTCTTTCATTTCTTCTTCATATCTTCCTGCAAGATATGAAAACCCAACCGCATTTAATTCATATGCTTCATCAATACCTTCTTTTAATGATTGTAGTGCAGCTTTTCTTTTTTCTTCATCCAAATCGTTAATATTCATTCCTGTTGTCAGCATTCTTGGTTGCCCGCCATAAGCAACCTCCATATGCCCGCATCGAATCATATCGGCTGCCGCTTTTCTAACAGCCGGATCTTTCATTTGTGTTACTTCGACTACTTCAAAATAATCATCTGTTACTATCCTTTTCAGACTCTTTAAAATAGGACCTTCTCCTGTAGCAAGTCCATTAAATGCCATATGAAGAATAATTCCTACCTTCATGTACTTCCTCATTGAAACATCCAAATGTTATTCCTTCTTTCTAGAATTTTCTCGTCAATAAGCATACTTTATTAAGTAGCAGTTTCCTATCGTTTGGTATGTTCTGCCATTCTAGAAGCCATTTTTACCGCATTTTCAAATGCAGAAGTTTTTACAATTCCCTTTCCTGCAATATCATAAGCTGTACCATGAGCACAAGTAACAATTGGAGCTGGAAGCCCGCCGGCAATGGTAATACCTTGATCAAATCCTTTTAGTTTTAAAGCTATTTGTCCTTGATCATGATACATAGTTACTACACCATCAAAATCGCCATCAAATGCTTTTATAAATAGAATATCTGAAGGAAAAGGTCCTTTTACATCCATTCCTAGTTCATTCGCTTTTTCAATTGCAGGAGCAATAACATCGATTTCTTCTCTTCCGCATTTCCCATGCTCTCCAGCATGAGGGTTAAGCGCTGCAAGACCAATTCTTGGTTTTGCAATTCCTGCATTTTTTAATGAGGTATTCGCTAAGCGGATTGCTCTCATAATCCTTTCTACTGACAAATTAGCGCTAACCTCACTAATTGGAATATGACTTGTAGTTCTTGTTGTCCAAAGATTTTCCACCACATTTATTTCGCCAAACGGTTCAGTATAATGAAATAAATGGGCCATATAGTGATGTTCACTTTCATAGGTGCATCCAGCAGAAATCATTGAAGATTTATTTAACGGTCCAAAACAGAATGCGTCTATTTTTCCTGCTTGATACAACTCGATTGCAAGCTTTAATAAATCAAGACAAGCCTTTCCGTTTTCGATACTTAATTTTCCATATACAACATTATCAGGATTTAAGTTTTTTTGGTCAAGAACCGGGATTCCTGTACTCCATGTTGCTTCTTCTATATTTTCTATAATTTCCATGGGAACATGAACACCTGCTGCTTTTGCACCCATTTTAAGAATCCTTGCATCTCCTAAAACAATAGGTCTGCAATATTCATCATAAAAATTACTCACTGCTAGCTTGGCAATAATCTCCGGTCCTACCCCTGCTGCGTCTCCTAAAATTAATCCCAAAACTGGTTTAGTATTCATCACTTTTCCTCCTGAATCTTTTTAGTGTTTCATAAAGCCATGTTAACTCTTCTTAAAAGAAGTGCTATCAATCAAAATATTATTGATAGCACTTCTCAACAATTTATAGTTCATTGTTTTAATAATACTGCTTACTCATTTATTATATTATTTTATACCATTTGCTTCCATGTAATCTTTTTCATATTGTGTTACATATTCAGTCGCTTTCACTGTATCCTTATAGTCCGGAACCAACTTGTTTTTATCAATGTAATCATTTTTCCACTTTTGTGTTTCAGCTACCTTGCCTAGAGCTTCTGACCAGAAAGCTACTGCTTCATCACTCATAGCAGCAGGTGCTGCAATACCACGCCATACAGGAATTTCAACATTTTCATAGTCTCCGATTTCACTTAATGTAGGAGCGCCTGCCAAATTTCCAGTGTATCTTTCTGTCGCAAGTGCTAATACAGGAATCAAAGTCCCTGCTTCTACATATTGGGATGCTGCCGCCGGCTTTGAAATTACAAATTCAACGTGGTCACCTAATGCCGCTGTGATTGCATCTCCAGTTGAGTCGTAAGTAATATATTTCATATTATCTTTAGAAACACCGATTTCTTCAAGCATCGCTTCATAAGTCGCAATATCATCGCCTTTTGATCCGCCAATTATTACGGTTCCACCATTTTTTGCAGCTTCAATTGCTTCTTTAAAATCGTTATATTTTGTATTTTTTCCTTTGAAAATCAGCTGCTTGTCTACTGCCATAATCGCTAATATCCTGAAATTACTAGAACGGTTCTTAGTGTTTTTAACCATTGGCATTAAATCGCCACTATTAAAGGTTAATAAAGTATTATTGGCTTTATTACCTTGCAAGTGAGCAACATCATTACGTCCAACTTCACCGCCGCCATCCGTCTTGTTTGTCACTACAATTGTTCCATCAGCTATTTTTTCTGTTGTCATGATGTCAGATATCATTCTTGTGAATATGTCACTACCGCCACCCGGACTACTTGTTACCGTCCAATTAATTGTTGAATCTGGAGTGTATGTTTTGGAGACTTCCTGACTTTGACACCCAATCAAAGCCGTTGATAAAATTAGTATTACTGCTAACAAGGTAACCATTTTCTTTTTAATACCCATGTTCAGTCCTCCCTCATAATTTTTATATATAATTTAATTCTAAATTATATCCCATAGAACAAGTAACAAAACTTAAACCGTGTATTCCTTTTTCCTCCTACCCAACAGACTCCTTACTATTGGTACTACAATCAACGCAATAAATATAATCATCAGTACAAGTGTAATAGGTCTTGTAAAGAAGATATTCAGGCTGCCTCCAGAAATAATAAATGCTTTTCTCATGTTTGATTCTAATAATTTTGCCAACACGAAAGATAATAACATTGGTGCTGTTGGATAATCGTTCTTTTGCATTACATATCCAAGTATTCCAGATAGCAGCATGACTAGTACTCCATACATAGAATTGTTAGTACTATAAGAGCCTACCACACAGACAACCGTGATAATTGGTATCATATATTTCGTAGGCACTGATAATATCTTCGTTAAGAATGGAATTACCATAATCGCTATCATAAGGGTTAAGATATTAGCTAAGAATAGGGATGAAATCAACCCCCATGCAAAATCAGGATTATTCTGAAATAGTAAGGGACCAGGGTTAAGTCCCCACAACATTAATCCTCCAAGCAGCACTGCCCCCGTTCCAGAACCAGGAATACCAAGTGCTAAAAGTGGCGCAAATGCTCCTGCCGCTGCTGCATTATTGGCTGCTTCACAAGCTGCTATACCTTCTATAGCGCCTGTCCCCAACTCTTCTTCACTCTTAAATTTCTTCTGAACTGCATATCCCATAAATGAACCTGTAGTAGCTCCTGCTCCGGGCAATACCCCTACAAATGTTCCTAAAAATCCAGAACGTAAAGCAGGAGGCAGCAGCCTTCTAAAATCATGTTTCGTTAACAGACTGCCTCGAATTGACAGCTTCGTATCAACTTTTTCATTTTCAGAGCTTTTGTTTCTCTCATTAATCAAGCTAATTACTTGAGAGAAACCTACAGTTCCAATTACAAAAGGAGTAAATGGAATTCCCCCTAGTAAATACATACTGCCAAAATCATATCTCGGTGCTCCGGACAAGGTATCCATTCCAATACTTGCCAGCAGAATACCCACCATAGTAATTAACATACCCTTAATTGGATTTTCACCAACCAGCCAACTAATAGAAGTCATAGCAATCAGTAAGATCGCCGTCATCTCCGAAGGACCGAATTTTAATCCAAGATTTGCAAGAGCAGGTCCTGCAAATGTAAGAATAATAATACCTACTGAACCTCCAATAAAGGAACTCATATTTGCAGTGAATAAAGCTTGTCCCGGCCTCTTCTTTTTCTTAGCCATTGGATATCCATCCAGTGCAGTCATAACTGCAGGTGAATCTCCCGGAATATTAAGCAATATTGCGCTAAAACTTCCTCCATACATATTAGAATAGTAAAGTGCACCTAACATAATAATTGCTGTTGTAGGATCAAATTTATAGGTTAGGGGCAGCAGTAGAGCAACTCCCGCTAAGCTTCCGATTCCAGGCATAGCTCCAACTATCAGACCTAAAATCGCTCCTAAAAAAGCTGCCCCAATATTCATGGGTGTAAGAGAAACTGTAAATCCTCTTAATAGCAACTCTAAATTTTCCACTCTTTCCGCCTTCTTTCTTCCTTCTTATAGGATATTTTGTAGTAGCCCCATGGGAAATTGAATTCCTAACCACATTCCAAATACTACAATTGTTATGAATGAACATATAGCTAATACAATTAAAGTAGCTTTCCAACTGCTTTTTTCAAAGAGTTTAAGCCAAAGAATGATATATAGGATAATTGTTGGAACTAAGCCGATAATAAAAGTTGCAACATAAATTCCTAATCCGGCACTAATTACCAGAAGCTCAGGCAGTTTATACTCTGCATTCTTATCGTCCTTAAGTGACTGAAAGAATGAAATTATCCCGGCCAAAACCATTACAGTCGCCATAATAGCTGGAAAAAATCCAGGCTGTGGTCCGTCTACAGAATTCCAAAACCCCAGCTGAGTAAAACCTATAACCGCAAACACTAATCCTAATCCTACAAATAATAGTGGTATTATTTGTTTTGTTTTAATACTTGCCAATTTTATACCCCCTATGTTAAATTGCACTTATTATTTTTTACTGAGCAAGTCAATCTGAATAATTGTCACTTCGTAATAAACATTTCACTTATATAGTTAAATTATTTATTAACTACATTAATTGGCGAACTATCTACAAATGCTTTTAAATTATCTACAGCAATATCCATCAGCCTTTGTCTAGATTCTTTGGGAGCCCATGCAATATGTGGAGTTATTATAATATTCTTCGCCTCTAATAATGGATTATCTGTCTTTATTGGTTCAGTGGATACCACATCAACTGCAGCTCCAGCAACTTTTCCACTATTTAAAGCATCTCTTAAATCTTCTTCAACTATCAACGGTCCACGAGAATCGTTAATAATCATCACACCGTCTTTCATTTTTGCAATTGTATCTTTGTTGATAATCCCCTCTGTTTCAGGAAACAATGGGCAATGTAGAGATATAACATCAGAGTTTGCAAATAATTCATCTAACTCGACAAACTTACATGTTTCTGACTCTAACGTAGGATTTTTATGTGAATCATATGCTAATACTTTCATTCCCAGCGCTTGTGCAATTCTTGCTGTTCCCTGCCCGATTCTTCCAAACCCTATAATCCCCATAGTTTTTCCCGCAAGTTCTATTAGTGGGTGATTCCAGAAGCACCAATCTTGATTGTTAGTCCAATCACCTTTTTTTACACAATCAGAGTGTTCTCCAACATGGTGACATAATTCCAATAATAATGCGATAGCAAATTGAGAAACTGCGTCTGTACCATAAGTTGGAATATTTGATACCGAAATTCCTTTTTCTTTTGCAGCGTTAACATCTACTACGTTGTAGCCTGTAGCCAGAATTCCAATAAATTTAACAGTTGGACATGCATCTAAAGTTTCTCTTGTTATTGGAGTTTTATTCGTATAAACTACATCTGCATCTCCAATTCTTTCTACAATCTTGTCAACGGGAGTTCTGTCGTAAACAGTTAATTCCCCCAATTTTTCAAAATCTCCCCAAGATAGATCCCCGGGGTTCTCAGTATATCCATCTAGAATAACAATTCTCATACTTATCATCCTTTCTATATTCAGTAATGTTAATCTTCTAATAATGCCCAAGCTCTATTAATAGCTCTTTTTGTATTTGCTAATATAATATCTGCATCTTCATCTCCCCATGGCTTTACTTCGATTGAAAGTACATAAGGGTTTTGTGCACTAAAAAATCCTTCTGTCTTTAGAATTCTAAAGAAATCCAACAATGTTTCTGTATCATTCGCACTGTTAGGGAATCCGAATCTTGGATGCTGGTCTCCGTATGCTTCAAGACCCTCTTTTACAACTGCATTTCCAATATGAAAATGGTTAATATAAGGTCTTAAGGTTTGAATAACAAATTTAGAAGTTTCATATGTCGTTGGGAAATGAGAAAGGTCTACCAAGAGTCCGAAATTATTATGTGTCATTCTCATATCGGCTGCAAACTGTGCTGCATAAGGGGCAGGACCAATTAAAGCTGCTTTATCCATATCAAAATCAAATACTTCTAAGTTAACAGTCATACCCTTGGTTGCAGCATAATCGCATATAGCCCTCGTCGTCTTTAATAACTGAGCATAAGCTAAATCTCTTGTTTCTTCTTCCCATTTACCTGCTAAAAACGCGATTCCTTTTACTCCTAAATATTGTGCTTCGTCAATTGCATCAATTAGAGTTGCCTCTGCTGCCTTTCTTCCTTCTTCATTGATATCGTTAGGATTTAATTTAGGTCCAAGTAATCTTGGTTGTGCACCATAACATATTTTTAATCCAGACTGCTCAAACAATTTTTTTGCTTTTGTTCTCGTTTCATCATCATTAAATTTAGATATTTCGATTGCATCAAAGAAATCGTCACAGGCGATCATTTTTATGGAATCAAGAATATCGTATTTTGGATGACTCATCCATTGAATGGTTCCTATCTGAAAATATTTGTGTATAGAATCTCTCATGATATCGTTCCTTCCTGTAAATTTATTTTTTATTAATAACCATCTTCGCTTTTTCTGCTATTGATCTTGGACTGTAACCGTATTTTTCAAGTAACTGATTATAATCTCCTGATTCAGCGAAATTTGTAGCTCCGACAAATTCCATTGGAGTCGGACATTTTTTTGATAATACCTCTGCTACAGCACTGCCAAGACCACCATAAATACTGTGTTCTTCTACAGTAACCACTGCTCCTGTACGTTTTGCAGCATTGATAATAAGTTCTTCGTCTATCGGTTTGATTGTATGGATATTAATAACTGTTGCTTCAATGCCCTCTTCATTTAATAATTCTGCCGCTTTCAACGCATTATGTAAGATTGTACCCGTTGCAATAATTGCGACATCTTTTCCGTTTTTTAGCTCTACACCTTTTCCAATTCTAAAATCATAGTTATCATCAAATATTGTCGGAGCAGGAGCACGACTTAATCTTAAATATACTGGTCCATTATAATCTGCAATTGCTTCAACTGCTTTTGCTGTTTCCACTGCATCACTTACCGATATTACTGTCATATTAGGGATGGATCTTACAAATGATATATCTGTAATAGATTGATGACTTGCGCCATCATATGAATCTGATAATCCTGCATATGTACCTGCAATTTTAACATTTAAGCTGTCGTATGCAATTATGCTTTGAATAGGATCTGCACCTCTCGTGGTCATAAAAACTGCAAATGTATTTACAAAAGGAATAAAACCTTCTGAAGCAAATCCTGTAGACATGGATACCATATTAAATTCACTAATTCCTACATTAAAATAACGTTCCGGAAACTCCTTACCAAAGACTATGCTTTTGCTTGAGCTTCCAACATCTGATTCTAAAACTACAACCTTATCATTCTTTTTTCCTAAGTTTAAAAGTGCATCTCCATATGCATCTCTAATTGCAATTTCTTTTCCCATTAAACCAAACCTCCCAGCTCAGCCTTAGCTTGTTTGTATTCATTATTATCTATCGGCTTTCCATGCCAAGTATTTTTGCCTTCCATAAAAGATACCCCTTTGCCTTTTATTGTTTTAGCAATAATAATTGAAGGTTTGTCATCGGATTTCTTCGCTTCGTCTACGGCATTTGAAAATGATTCAACATCATGTCCATCACAGCGAATAACGTTCCAGCCAAATGCTGCAAACTTATCACCAATGCTTCCCATAGGCATAATCTCTTCTAAGGTACCATCCAGCTGCACTCCGTTATTATCTAAAATTGCAACTAAGTTATTTGCTTTATATTTAGAGGCTGCCATTGCTGCCTCCCATATTCCACCTTCTTGTATTTCCCCATCTCCTAATAGAACATAAATACTAGCCTCACTATTTTTTAGCTTTTCTCCCAGAGCCATACCAAGCCCTGCTCCAAGTCCCATTCCCAAAGGCCCCGTAGAAAGCTCAACCCCGATAGTTTTGTGTGCACATGGATGTCCTTGCAAATGACTGTCTATCTGTCTTAGACTTTTTAAGTCTTCTTTAGGAAAATAGCCTTTTTCAGCCATATTTAAATAAAGCATAGGGCATGCATGGCCTTTTGACATGATAAACCTATCCCTACCTTCTTTGCTAGGGTTTTGGGGATCAATATTCATTTTCTCAAAAAAGAGCGTTGTAACGATCTCAGTACAGGATAAAGATCCTCCCGGATGACCAGTTTGAATGCTATGTAAAAGATCAATTAAATCGTTTCTGAATCTTAAACATAAGTTTTGAAGTTCATCTTTCCTTTCTATTGTCATCATAGCTTTGCTCCTTATAATTTATTTTTATAGTTGATAAACCTTATTTAGTATCGGTCTTAGATGCGTAATCGCACCTTTAGCTGCCTCTTCTTGATCGGGAATTTGGAAAATCTCAGTACAGAAGTTGCCATCATAACCGCATTCTTTAAATGTACTTAGAATTTTCTCAAAGTCTAAACCACAATGCCCTGGGTATCGTCTATTATTATCCGCCAGATGAACATGCATATTGTACTTGCTGAATTGGCGAATTGCGTTGTAAATATCCTTTTCTTCTAAATTCAGGTGGAATATATCCATCATAAGTTTAAAATATGGATTACCAACTGCTTCTATCATCTTTACAGCTTCCGCTAACGTATTAATAAAGTTAGTTTGCATTATAGTCACTGTTTCCAAGGCAATCTTTACATTTTTCTTCCCGCTATATTCACTTATTTCTTTAAATGCATCCACTGCATAGCTTTCCGTTTGTTCTTTAGATAATTCTTTGCAGTATTGTCCACGAATTCTTCCGATATTTATGTTTGCATCTAGAGCTGAAGCAAATTCAATTATTTCTTTTGTTCTTCTAATCGCTTCTTTTCTTACTTCCTCTTTAGGATTTGTATAGCTTAATTTCAGCTGTCCAAATATTTCGCCAGTGCATACCAGTGCAAAGGCTAGTTTATTTTTTTCTGCCTCTTTTCTTACAAAGTCCCAATCCAGTTCCGAGGGATTTAATGTCATTAATTCAACACCTTCATATCCAAGGGATGCCAAATCATAGAAGCTTCTTTCCAAGGAGCCTTGATAAGCTGTAACCGAATCTGAAATTGCCACATCTGGTGTTGCCACTTGGTAACATAATCTCATAACTTTTCACTCCAATCTTTGCAATATTTATGTCACTATTAATCTTTCTGACTAAGTAAATCTCTCATAGACTCTATATCTTTTCTCACTAAATTCACGGCACCATCTTCATCTCTATTACAAATTGCTTCAACTAAATTTTTATGATCTCTAATAGACCTGTCAATCTTAGACTCTGTCCATTTTACATTCCAAGTTCTTGTATAGGCGAAGACATCTTGAATATCATTAATATATGTCGCTAATTTTTTATTATCTGATACTCCTGCAATATATCTATGGATCTGACTGTCTAACTGACTCGCCTCTGTATATTCCCCATCACTTAATTTTTTTCTGTATTTTTCATATATTTCTGTTAGTTCATCTGTTCCCTCATCAGTAATTAATTTACAGCACTGGCTAACTGCAAGAGTTTCTAAGGCAATTCTAACATCTAACATTTTATAAAGATCGTTTCTTGATATCTCTGCAGCAAAAATGCCTTTACGGGGTCTGTTTTCTATAAGTTCTTCGGCAATTAAACGATTTATTGCTTCACGTACAGGGGTTCTGCTTACCTCTAATTCCTCTGCAATCTTATCTTCCCAAATTCGTTCACCTGGCCTAATTGTATTATTTATCAATCTTTTTTTAACTTTGTGATAGACATATTCTTTCAATCCAGAAAATTTCATATTAATCCACCTTATATAAATTCAACTAAAAGATTATAATTTATAAATTATAATTTATAATCTTAATAATATTATATAACATTTTGATTATTTTGCAACTATTTTATATTTTTTGAAAACTCTTTAGAAACACAAATAGATGTAAGAAAAAAACCTCTTATCTCGAAAACTTCTTAAGATGATGTCAATAAATTAATGTCAATCGGCATGTCAAATCGTAGCGCCACGCTAAGAATATAGTACCTCCGCACTTGTAAGTCTAAGTCCATGTTGGATTAGTGGGTTTCAAGAAGAATATGAGAATTTGCATACAAAAAGAGATTGTTGCATAACTTACGGAATAAGTATGTGCACAACAATCTCACTTTTTATATAATATTATTTTTTACTCAACTTGACTAAGTAAGTCTCTCATAGATTCTATATCTTTTCTTACCAAATTCATGGCACTTTCTTCATCTCTATTACAAATTGCTTCAACTAAATTTTTATGATCTCTAGTAGACCTGTCAATCTTCGACTCCGTCCATTTCACATTCCAAACTCTGATATAAGCGAATACATCTTGAATATCATTAATATATGCCGCTAATTTTTTATTATCTGAAACTTCAGCAATATATCTATGTATCTGACTGTCTAACTGACTTGCCTCAGCATATTCCCCATCACTTAATTTTTTTCTGTATTTTTCATATATTTCTGTTAATTCATGTTTTCCCTCATCAGTAATCAACTTACAGCATTGACTAACTGCAAGGGTTTCTAAGGCAATTCTGACATCTAACATTTTATAAAGGTCATGTTTTGATATCTCTGCAGCAAAAATGCCTTTACGGGGTCTGTCTTCTATAAACTCTTCAGCAATTAAACGATTTATCGCCTCACGAACAGGGGTTCTACTTACCTCTAACTCTTCTGCAATCTTATCTTCCCAAATTCGTTCACCTGGCCTAATTATGTTATTTATCAATCTCTTTTTAATTTCATGATAAACATATTCTTTTAATCCAGAAAATTTCATACTAATCCCCCATTCATTATTGCGCTGTGACAACACTATCTTTTATTATACAACATCTTTCTTATTTTTAAATACTTCTTTAACTGTATATTACAATAGCATTTCTCGTGCCTTGATAGCCGACTTCATCCTTCCCTTCATTTATCTCTCTTGCTAGCCAGGGATACAATAAAAACCATGGCTTCCAAGTCTAGTCTACATCTCTTTTTATATTGCGTCTAGCTCCTATTTACATTTTTCAACTATCCCTATGTATAAATTTTTCCTCAAACTCCTATGAATGCTTAGAATTGGTAAAATAAAAAATATGCCTAGGTCAAATTAAATCAAAAAAACTATAACAGTTTAAAGCATCAAGATTCATATGTATATTGTAAAACATTTCGATTCGATAAAACTATTAGAAGAAGTTAAATAATATCTAGTAATACCTCAGAAGAAAAATCGTTCACAACTCATATAACTCAAATTAAATGAATATAAAATCTTACTCCTAGGAACAGAAGGTATTTAATAGAACAGCTACTACAAAACACGCTTTCTATGAATAATTCATGTCATTCTAAACACAAAATCTTGTTTTGATAGAAGCGAGGGGAATCGAACCCCTGCGCGATAGTGCTTCAACCAAAGTTTGACCAGCGCAAACGGCAGCTTTACTTAGTCTAAATCTTATCATATTTTCATCAACAAGTTTAATATTCAACACAACGTACATTAGCCTTAATTAAAACATTATGTCTATAAAAAAAGTGAAAACCGCATGGTTTCCACTTTTAATTATTGCTCAAATATACCAGTTATATTGTATTTTATTATAAATTTCTATCCTTCATTGGGATATATTCCATTCTAGGATTTACATTCTTATAAGCCGGTCGGATTATTCTATTATCACTTACAATTGTCTCCAGACGATGCGCACACCAGCCTGCCACGCGGGACGCTGCAAAAAGCGGCGTATACAAATCACAGGGGATACCCAACTTGTCATAGACAAAGCCCGAATATAAGTCAACATTAGCAGGAATTACTGCATCCGCGCCCTTAAGGGACTTCATTAGCTCAATTGTAAGTTCTTCTATATTCTTATATAATTCAAATTCCTGAGTTGCATTTTTCTCAACAGCAAGATGGTAAGCCTTCTTCTTTAAAAGAATTGCCCTTGGATCAGACAGGGTGTAAACTGCATGTCCCATCCCATAAATTAACCCTTTCTTGTCATATGCCTCTTTTTTTATGATCTTTAGCAGGTAATTCTTAAGTTTTCCTCGGTCACTCCAATCAGCAACGTTCTCCTGAATATGATTTACCATATCTCTTACCATAATGTTGGCTCCGCCATGTTTAGGTCCTTTTAAGCAGCCAACCGCCGCCGAAATGGCTGAATAGGTATCCGTCCCATTGGAAGAAACAACATGGGTAGCAAAGGATGAATTATCACCACCTCCATGGTCCGCATGTATTAGCATACAAAGATCCAAGGTTTCTGCCTCAACCTTTGTATATGCGTTGTCCGGTCGAATCATGTGCAGTATATTTTCTGCTGTTCCGATTCCCCGTTTAGGCGAATGTATATAAAGACTCTTGCTGTCAAAATTGTGAGCTTTAGCCTGATACCCATATGAAATGATAGCCGGAAACCTAGCAATCAATTCAATGCTTTGCTTTAATACATTACTTACTGATATATTGTCAGGATCCACATCATAGGAATAGAGAACGAGAATACTTCGCTGAAGCTTGTTCATGATATCCTTGCTTGGTATTTTGAGTATCATATTTTCTGTGAAGCCCTTAGGCAGGTCTCTGCACTCATCCAGCAGCTCATTAAACTGCTGCAGTGACTGCGTCGTCGGAAGTTCTCCAAACAAGAGCAAATAAATCGTTTCCTCAAAACCTCTTCTCTTTTCCTGCTGAAAACCTGCAACCATATCCTTTATGTTTATTCCTCTATAATATAATTCTCCTTCAGCAGGAAGCTTTTCATCATTTTTCATTTGATAGCCAGTAACTGAGCCAATTTGGGTTAAACCAACCAGAACCCCTGTACCATTTTCATTTCGAAGTCCTCTTTTAACCTTGTATCTATCATAGTATTCTGACTCTATAAAATTATTTGACGCTATTTTTTCAGTCAGTCCGTTAATGAAGGGACTATTCTCAAAAACTTTATTCATATCCGTTCCTCCTGCCGGGTAATTATTAAAAATTGCTTATAATTGCATCAGTGAACGCTTCCGTTGAAGCTTTACCGCCTAAATCAACAGTCATAACAGTACGTTTTTCCATTGTTTTTCTTATAGCCTTCCGAACCATGCTGGCTGCCTGCTTTTCGCCAAGGTAGTCCAGCATCATTGCACCTGTTAAAATCAAAGCTGTTGGATTTGCAATTCCCTTGCCTGCAATATCCGGGGCACTGCCATGAACAGCCTCAAAAATCGCCATGTCTTTACCGATATTGGCGCCCGGTACGACTCCCAAGCCGCCAACCAAACCTGCACACAAATCAGATAAGATATCCCCATACAGATTCGTAGTCACTATAACATCATAATTCTGAGGCTTCGTCACCAGCTGCATGCTCATATTGTCTACGATCATATCCTGAAATTCTATTGTTGGATATGC
>JAQSYD010000015.1 GCA_029256325.1 Clostridia bacterium | reverse complement strand
CCAGCTGAGCTATGCTCCCATAAATGGTGACCCATAGGGGATTCGAACCCCTGTAGCCGCCGTGAAAGGGCGGTGTCTTAACCGCTTGACCAATGGGCCATTTAAGTGGTGGTCTGCAAGCGATATCGCTCACATTTATACATTATACTTGGCAAACCACCACTTGTCAACACATTCTATTAAATCTCTTTATTCCAATTTATGGAGTTAGAATTCTTCGATAACGATTGTCTGATCTCTTCTTGGTCCAACAGACACCAAAGTCACCTTTGCACCACAAAGCTCTTCTATTCTTTCTATATATCTCAATACATTGCTTGGCAGCTTATTGTACTCTGTAATGCCGCTGATGTCCTCCCAACCAGGGAATTCTTCATATATAGGCTCACACAAAGCCAAGTCCTCAATACTGGCCGGAAAGTCTTTTATGATTTCTCCATCTAGCTTATAGCCTACACAAAGCTTTACAATTGGCATATCCGCTATTGTGTCCAGCTTTGTAAGTGCGATTCCTGTTAATCCATTTATTCTAACTGCATATCTTACGATTACAGCATCGAACCAGCCACAGCGTCTTGGTCTACCTGTTACTGTGCCAAATTCAAAGCCTTTTTGTCTTATATGTTCACCAATTTCATCATTAAGCTCTGTTGGGAATGGGCCTTTGCCTACTCTTGTAGTATACGCCTTCACAACTCCTACTACCTTGCCTATCATGGACGGACCTACGCCAACACCAGAGCATACTCCGCCCGAGGTTGGATGTGAAGAGGTTACATAAGGATAAGTACCAAAATCCACATCAAGCAATGTGCCCTGCGCACCTTCAAATAATACTTTCTTATTTGCTTTCAGTGCGTCATAAACAAGCACTGAAGCATCTGCTACGTAAGGCCTTATCTGCTCAGCATAGTTTAAGTAAGTTTCTAACATTTCCTCATAGGAATAACCTTCAAACCCAAAGAATTCCTTAAGGAATCTATTTTTAATTTCAAGATTTGCTTTTAATTTTTGTGCAAATACATCTTTTTTCATTAAATCGCATACGCGAATGCCTATTCTTTCCGTTTTGTCCATGTAGGAAGGGCCGATACCCTTTTTAGTCGTACCTATATCGTTGCTGCCCCTTTGTATTTCTGACAGCTCATCAATTTTTTTGTGATATGGAAATATCAGATGAGTTCTATCGCTGATTCTTAAGTTTGCTGTTGATAGTCCTCTGTCCTGAAGCATCTTTATTTCGTTTAAAAAAGCTTCGGGATCTAATACTACACCGTTGCCAATAATACACAGCTTATCGCCATGAATGATACCTGAAGGTATCAAATTCAGCTTATATTTTTCACTGCCTACTTCTACAGTATGTCCGGCATTATTTCCGCCTTGATATCTTACGACTACATCGGCTTTTGATGCCATATAATCCGTTATTTTTCCTTTTCCCTCATCGCCCCATTGAGCTCCTACTATTACTAGTGATGACATAGAGAACACCTCTTTCCTTTATTTCTTCTTTGAAACAATATCTCTTGCAACTACTACTCCTGTTACAGAAGCTTGCATAAGACCTCTGGTAATACCTGCACCATCTCCTATGGCGTACAAATTACTGATTTTTGTCTCAAATTGGTTATTTACTTCTATTTTGCTGGAATAGAACTTGCACTCAACCCCATACAGTAAGGTGTTTTTGGAATACAAGCCCGGTGCAATTTTATCGAAAGCCTTCAACGCTTCTACGATGGATGCCAGATATCTATTAGGCAGTACATAGCTTAAATCTCCCGGCACAGCGCTTTTTAGGGTTGGAATGGTGCTGGACTTCTTCAATCTGTCCTTATCCGTTCTTCTTCCTTGCAGAAGATCTCCCAGCCTCTGTACCATGATACCGCCGCCTGTAAGCATATTTGCCAGTCTACCTACATACTTGCCGTATTCAATAGGCTCATTGAATGGCTCTGTAAATGTTGTTGAAACCAACATGGCAAAGTTTGTATTTTCAGTTTTTAATTCGTCCTCTGCGTAGCTATGCCCATTTACCATAGTGATACCTCCATCATAGCCTTCCTGTGATACAACACCGCCAGGATTCATGCAGAAGGTTCTAACCTTATTGTCAAAGGTATCAGAGAAATAAACAAGCTTGGCTTCATATAACTCTTTTGTCAAATGATCCATGATACTGTTGGGCACTTCAACTCTAACCCCAATATCCACAGCATTGTTTGTGTTTGGTATATTTAACTTTCTTGCCTGGTCTGACAGCCACTCTGCGCCTCCTCTGCCGGGTGCCGCTACTACATAATCCGCTGTCACTCTATAGGTCTCATTATTCTTAATTAAATCAATGCCTATTACCTGATTATCCTTAACTATGATTTCCGATGCACTAGTAAGCTCAGAAAAATCTGTCTTTGTATTCTCAATTAGCTGCTTATACATTCCTTCCAGTACAAAAAACGCTTTTTCTGTACCTAAATGCCTTACAGGACATGGTATTAATCTTATGTTATGTTTGGATGCTTCATACTTGATCTCATCAACAACCTTATTATTCAAACCATGTACTTCCTGCTGTGCTCCAAAACCTAAATATATGGAGTCTGCATAGTTTATAAGCTCTTGAGCCTCATCTTCTCTCATATAGTCAGTAATATTTCCTCCGACCTCAGGACTCAGGGATAGCTTTCCATCGCTAAATGCGCCTGCGCCTGCCCATCCAAAGGTAATGCCGCAAGGTTCGCAGCCGATACACCTATTCAAGGTTCTTGCTGGACAAGTTCTATTGGTAATTGATTTACCCTTGTCTACAATAAGAATCTCCATGTTTTCGTTTTGTTTTGTAAGCTCCAGTGCTGTAAAGATTCCTGCCGGACCTGCTCCAATTATAATTACGTCATAATGGCTCTTTCTTGGCCTTGTCATCTATATCACCCTGCTTTAAAATTACTAGGGTCATTGACCCCTCAATAATATTATCAGAATACATTTTATTAGTCAATGAAATGTCGAATTATTATCAATGGTTACCGTTTATAATTCGGTTATTTTCGAATTATAAACCTATAGATTCCATTATATTTCACATTGTAATTTCTAGTATTTATATTATGCGTAAAAAAAAAGCTTCTATTGATATATTTTATTTAAGGATGACTCTTATGGAAAACACTATACATAAACCAAATCCACATTATCCACATTATCCACAGAGATATGCACATATGTTCGTTAACTAGGTCCAAATTTAATGGTTTCAACGTGTCGAAATATGTTTATCAACAGCATATTAATAATTATGTCTACTTATTAACAAAATCTATTCACATTTTATTAAGTTATGCACAGAACAAGCATTTGCTTTTTGAATGGATATGACAGTATTTTCAAAAAAAACGTAAAATTCACATTATATTTATGCCATATTCCAATTGTTATGTTAATGCATAAAAAAAGAGGACGCAGTGTCCTCTTTTTTTATGCATATGTTCTTTCTTTGTTTGCGAACTTTGTAAACTGTCCCAGCCATACAAGTTCTACCGTGCCTGTAGGGCCGTTTCTCTGTTTTGCAATGATGACTTCCCCGATATTCTTCTTCTCGGTATCAGGGTGATAGTATTCATCCCGATACAGGAACATGATAACGTCTGCATCCTGCTCTATGGCTCCTGACTCTCTAAGGTCAGACATGATAGGATGATGATCCGCTCTCATTTCAGGCGCACGTGATAGCTGTGCACAGGCTACTACAGGGATACCTAGCTCTTTGGCCAATCCCTTTAGAGATCTGGATATATCCGAAATCTCCTGCTGTCTGCTATCATATTTTCCGCTTCCAGTCATTAGCTGCAAATAGTCAATAAGTATTAAACCTAGGTTATGTTCAATTTTTAGCTTTCTGCATTTTGCTCTCATTTCATTCATGGAAATGGATGGCGTATCGTCTACGAATATAGGAGCCTCTGACAAGGGTCCCATTGCTCTTGCAAGCTTAATCCACTCATCTTCATTGATATCGCCAGTTCTCAATCTCTGGGAATCTATTAGTGCCTCTGCACATAGAATTCTTTGCGTCAGCTGCTCCTTGGACATTTCCAAGCTGAATATTGCAGTAGCTACTTTATCCCTTATACCTGCCTGCTGCACCATATTCAATATAAATGAAGTTTTACCCATGGAAGGTCTGGCAGCTACCAACACCAAATCCGCCTTCTGCAAGCCGGATAACATCTCATCCAAGTCATTGAAGCCTGTAGATACGCCCGTTATCTTTCCTTTATTCAGATAAAGCTCTTCAATTTTGTCGAAATTTGTGTTCAATATCTTCTTTATGTGAACAAAGCCCTGTGTGGATCTATTTAAAGAAATATCAAAAATACTTTTTTCTGCCATATCCAGTACATTGGTAACTTCTTCACTGGCCTCATAGCTTTTGCCCATGATTTCATTGGAAGCACGGATCAGCTTCCTAAGTAATGCTTTCTCTTCAATAATTTTTGCGTAATAACCTACATTGTGCGTACTAGGCACGATACTCATAAGATTGGTGAGATATGTGATTCCTCCCACTGCTTCAAGGGTATTTCTTACTTTAAGCTTTTCAGGCAGCGTAATCAAATCTACAGGCTGTCCCTTATCAAAAAGCTCAACAATAGCTTCGAAGATCTCTTTGTGGGCTTCTCTGTAGAAATCCTCTCCTGAAATAAATTCTGTAGCTACTGAAACAGCCTCCTTGTCCAAAAGCATAGCGCCTAATACCGACTGTTCTGCCTCCATACTATTCGGAGGTATTTTTTGCAATCCTTCTATCATATCCTCACTCCCCCACAACCACAGTTTTGCCTATATGTTTTGCACTAATCACTTTATATTGAATCCAAATAGTGCAAAACATTTTCCTTAATTCATATGTTATGAAAAATACATTGTTGATTAAACAAAAGCAGATGCCTCTACTGATTTTGTATGGATCGTTCTTTTTCATAACATATCTATTCAAATATAAACTCTATTACCTCTTGAATATTGCCTGCAGTTATTATGTTTATACCGTCTATCCCTATTGCTTCTTCTCTGTTTTCCTCTGGAATTATTACATGCCGGAAGCCGTGGCGCTTGGCTGCAAAAACCTTTTCTCTTATGCCCCCTACGGCCTTGATATTCCCCCTTATGGATATTTCTCCTGTGATGCAGGTATCCATCCTAGCAGGAATGTTCATCAGCGCAGAATAGACCAAGCACGTTATAGCAGCCCCTGCTGAAGGTCCATCCACTTTGCCGCCGCCGACACAATTTACATGTATATCAAATGTATCAATATTTCTACTTGTAAGCTTTCTAATGACAGAAAGCGCATTAAACAAAGAATCCTTTGTCATGCTGCCCGCAGTTTCATTAAAGCGTACTTTTCCTCTTTCATCTTCTCGCTCAAAGCATACAGCCTCCAGTTCTAGTACGCTGCCTAGAAACCCATTTACACCCAAGCCATTGATTTTTCCTATTTCCGCCTGACTGCTGCTTTTATTTCTATTTACTTCCACCAATCTGCTTTTGGATATTACTTCCTTAATGATTGCTTCATTGATTTCAATGTCATTACTTGTCCCAAATCTGCTTATAGCATTGCTGTAGCAGTCTGCTAAAATATTTACCGCTTTTCTTGCTTCAAAGGTATAACTGCTTATACAGGCTGCATTCTCACAGCTTATACTAACATTTAACTTTTCTGCACTATTTCGTACAATTTCCGTTATGTCTGTGCCGTCTAAGGGATTAAAATATATTTCGGCACACCTTGACCGCAGTGCAGGATTTATTTCCTCCGGCAATCTTGTTGTCGCTCCAATAAGTACAAAATCTGCAGGAGCTCCCTCTTCAAATAGCTTCTTTATATATAAAGGAACATTCCCATTGTTAACATCGTAATAAGAGGAATCAAAGTTTACCTTTTTATCCTCTAAGACCTTGAGCAGCTTATTCTGGAACATGATGTCCAGCTCTCCGATTTCATCTATAAAAAGTACCCCACCGTGGGCTTCAGTAACCAACCCCGGTTTAGGCTCCGGCACACCCAACTCTGCCAGCTCTTTTTTTGCGCCTTGATAAATAGGGTCATGCACAGAACCCAAAAGTGGATTTACAGATTCTCTTGGATCCCATCTTAAGGTTGTTGCATCTACTTCCACAAATTTTGCATCCTCTGCAAAAGGGGTATATGCTTTTGTTTTTGCAATTTCCAGTGCGATTCTCGCCGCCGTTGTTTTCCCCACACCGGGAGGTCCATATAGTATGACATGCTGAGGAAAAGGTGAAGCCATCTTTGAAATCAAAGAACCTACTGCATCTTGCTGTCCTATAATTTCATCTTGTTTTTTCGGTCGCAGTATATCCAGTATTGATTTGGACAGCTTTATATATTTCATTTTTTCTAGCTCTGCAAATTTTTTGAGCGTGGACGCATTTTCTATGCCCGTATGCTTTTTGATTACCTGAAGCTTGATTTCCTCCAGATATTCCTTCTCTCTTTTTTGCATTAAGTCAATAACTTCTTTTTTGATGCCTTCTTCTATATATTTTCTGGCAGCTGTATCGGACAGCTTTTCTCTCATCTTTTCAATCCATATGCCTGTTTCAGCTTCTTCAAGCTGATTGATGCTGTTTTTGCCAAAAATGATTTCATGAAGCACCTTAATCTTTTGCTTTTCGTCTGCTGTACTGTCCAGTTTAAATGTTTTGTCCTTTGGATATAGCTTTTTTGTATAGTCAATTATTACGTCAATTGCTAGATTGCTGCTATGAATTGAGCTGCGATCCTGACTCACTTTTTTTCCCCTTCCTCATGATATGACTCTTGCCTCTTCATTTTATAATATGAATGAAGTGCAACAGTATTTTCCTTGATTTATACTGCTGTTACTATAATCTTTACCTTAGCTGAAACTTCAGGGTAAACCTTGATCTCTGCTTGATATGTTCCTATAGTCTTTATAGCATCACTCATGCCAATTTTCTTTTTGTCTATTTCTATTTTGTGCTGTGACTTAATTATTTCTGCGATATCCTTGTTGGTGATTGAGCCAAAAAGCTTGCCATTCTCACCGGTTTTAGCTTTTATACTAATCTCTATTTTGTTTAATTTATCGGCAAGTTCCTTTGCCGCCTGCAGTTCCTTATTCTTCCTATTAACCTCAGAATTCTTTTTGTCAGCAATGGTTTTCATTGCTCCTTCCGAAGCTTCTACGGCAGCCTTTCTTGGAAACAAGAAATTTCTTGCATAGCCATCGCTAACATTGACAACAGCGTCTTTTTTCCCTAAATCCTTAACATCTTGTAATAAAATAACTTTCATTTATTTTTCACCTTCCCTTAAATATTCCTCGATAGCAGCTTTTACTTTGCTGATACCGTCATTTATTGATATTCCCGGCAGCTGTGCTCCCGCTACAGTCAAATGACCGCCGCCTCCCAGCTTTTCCAGAACTACTTGTACATTTATATCTCCTAAAGATCTTCCACTGATAAACACATCTCCATTTACCTGAGAAAGAACAAAGGATGCATTGATGCCCTTTATATTCAACAATTCATCTGCCGCTTGTGCTGCAACTAGTGCAGGGTATTTGGCTTCTGATGGTATTCTTGATATTGCTATATTATTTTTAAACATGGTTGCACTCTTAACTACATCAGCACGGGTCAGGAAGGTCTCCATATCATCCTGGAACAGCTGTCTCGTTAGTGTTGTATCCGCTCCCACCCTGCGCAGGAAGGATGCCGCTTCAAAGGTTCTCACCCCTGTTTGAAAGGAGAAGTTCTTGGTATCTATAAAAATACCTGCCAGCAGGGCTTCTGCTTCTATTTGCTTTATCTTTGACTTTTCAAACATATATTGTAGTATCTCTGTGACCAGCTCACTGGTTGAGGATGCATAGGGTTCAATATAGGTGATTACCGCATTGTCAATAAACTCTGTACCTCTTCTATGGTGATCTATTACCACCACTTTTTCTGTCTTTTCCAACAGCTGCCTGCATTCTGTAAAGCCTGGTCTGGAAACATCAACAACTACAACCAAAGTATTTTTTGTGCAATTTAGTATGGCGTCTTGTGATCCTATGAAGGCATCGTTGTATTCCTCATCTTCTTCCAACTCATGCCAAAGATTTGCTATTGCTGCATTTACCTTGTTAATGACTATTTTGACATCCTTATTCAAATTCTTGCAGCATCTATAGATGCCCAGGGCAGAACCTAGACAATCCAAATCCGGCATTTCATGTCCCAGTATAATCACATTCTCTGATTGCTCAATGAGCTGTCTCAGGGCATAGGCGATTACTCTTGCCTTTACTCTTGTACGTTTTTCTACAGCCTTTGTTTTTCCACCATAGAAAGACAGCTTGTCGTTATCCTTAACAACGGCTTGATCTCCACCCCGTCCTAGGGCTATATCCATAGCGCTGTGGCTGAATCTTTGCAGCTCAGCTATGGTTTTACCATTTACGCCTACACCTATACTGATTGTTATCGGCGTCCTGTTTCCTGAATTAATCTCTCGAATAGAGTCTAGTATATCAAAACGTTTTTCTTCCATTTCCACAAGCTGGTGATAAGTGAAATGCAGTATATATTCACCATTGGAATATTTCTGTATGGAAGCATTGCTAAGAGACGCCCACGCTTTAATTCTTCTGTCTATCTCTGCAATAACAGCCGGTTTTGCCAGCTCTTCGACATCCTTCAGCACTTCTTCATAATTGTCTACCTGAAGTAGAGAAATTACTGTTCTTTCGTCATGATATTTATTTTTGACTGCTATAAAATCTGTCTTATCAACCAAATACATGATGATGATATTTCTTTCTGTACTGTTTTCTTTTAAGTTAATCAGATTGCAGTACACATCATAATACCTGTCTTTTACATTTACATATTTGAACTCTTCTGTACCATTTTTTAATATTCTTCCCAGATCAACCGCTCCCAAATAGCTTGAAAGTCTCTTGTCCAGTATGTACTCTCCCTCAAATATATTTACAAATAAAGTATTGTACCAATTTATAAAGCCTTCTTCATCCACGATTACCAGCGGAAAAGGAAGGTTTAGTATCGCATTCTTAGTGGCGGTGTCCACGCTTTCCGAAAGGTTTTCTACATAAAGGCGAAGTTCTTCTTTTTTTCGAGTAGCTGTCCTCATATTGTGAACAACTAAATAAATTAATACAAGAATACCTGCAATACCTAATCTATAATCAAAAATACCTATTATTAAAACCGATATCGCTATAATCCAAAGATACAAATTTGTATCCTTAGCAAAGGCTACGGAAAATTTCCTTAGCTTCATCGCGCACCTCCAGGTATATTTCTATCTTTTCTTCTTATATTGGATGCTATATCAAACATTCCGATATAAGGTAGTATTCCCACCATGAGCAGAACTAAAAAAACGAACACCAGATTTTGTACAGGCTTGGGTATTTCATACTTCTCGCCAAGCTCTTCCTTAAAATATACCAATACTGATAATCCAAGTATTACATAAACAAGCAACAATGCTGCCCATATATTTGTCAGCAGACTGCCAAAAACTTGTAACTTGGTATACATGAAAAATAGCACTATAAAAGTAATGCCCAATAATATATTCCTGCCAGTTTTGTTTAGACTCCACTGTGAAAACTTATTGATATCCTCAATTTTATAACCCATTCTATTCAAAATCATCTTCACTGTCTTAAAGTTAATAAAGCTTCCCATTACCCCCGCAAACAAGAATCCGGCAGGCATTAGCCGCTTAACTTCCTTCATAGCCGCAGCAACTTGTTCTAAGGCTTGTTTTATTTCTGCTTCACCTAAGCCAAGTGTTTTATACATTTCTGCGATCTGGCTTGCTTGATGATATATCTGATTATAATAGTTATTTACAACGGCGTTTAAATTCCAGATTATATCAATAATATCGATTCCTAAAATAAGTTCCAAGCTTAATACAAACTGGAGTACTGCAGTAATTGCAAGCAACAAGCTGCATACTGTCAAAGTCATATAAGGGCTGAATCTTTTTCTTAGCATATAGCCCATGACCGCTCCCGGTATGGCATAAGTGGCAAACAGTATGATCCCCACTATAGGGGTGGCTATCAAGGATACTAATAACGCTGCTATAAAAGCTGCTATCAGGCTTACTCGAAATCCATTTCTATATCCTACAATGATGATAGGAACAGCCCAAAACATTGTAATAACTCCAACAATAGGTACATTGTAAAAAATCCCCATGATCGCAGTCAAAGCAGCCAGTATTGCGCCCTCCATCATAGCACGGGTATTGATTGTTTTCATCTTCCACCTCTACTTTCTGAGCTTTGTCATATATTCAGACAAGTCAGAAAGGTCGCCATACCACTTCTCTGTCTCATGTTCTTCTATCATACCTATTCTTATTTTTTCCATAATCTTAGAATCAATAACAGCTGCCGCTATTCCTAGTCTCTTTCCTAACAAATATGTAACTAGAATTAGGTTTGCCAGTATATCAACTAGAACCTCTTGTCCTACCTTGGTTCCTTTGATCAGATTCTGATAAAGTGCTGCAACTCCTGTAAGCAGCTCACTTTTTAGAAACTCGATTACCCTGATATTTTTTGTTATGTCCGTATCTTGATTAAACAAAATATCCACCCCCGAATTTTTCTGATAAACAGTATATATTCTTGATGTTTTATATAACTCCTGCCGAGCGTTATGATATGCTCCGGCTGTATCTGAGACACGCTAGGCAATGTATACCTAAATTAAATATTATCACACATCTAAACATCAGGCAACTCATGGCTTTGTGGCTGTTTATGCAAGTTTTTCTAATATAGGTTGTCTTTTCTTCATGTGTTGTAGATATTTAAATTTTCGCAAATAAAAAATCCGATGCAGTTACACCGGATTTTATGCTAATCTTTATTCAGCTGTGAATGGCAATAAAGCTATGTTTCTAGCTCTCTTTATTGCTAATGTGATTTGTCTTTGATGCTTTGCACAGTTACCTGAAATTCTTCTAGGAATAATCTTTCCTCTTTCAGTAACATATCTTCTGATCTTGTTCACATCTTTATAATCAATGTGTTCAACTTTATCTATGCAGAAATTACAAACGCGCTTCTTTGGTTTTCTCATCTTGCCGCCGAAACCGCCTGAACTTCTTTCTCTGCCGCCTCTATCATCTCTTGGCATTTATTTCCCTCCTATCATACTAAAATGGAAGATCGTCCTCTTCCTCAGCAGGGTAGAAATCACCGGATTCCTTTGTTGCACCACTGCCGGAGCCTTTATTGGCATCATTACCTTTATCTAAGAAATGAACTTCATCTGCTATAACCTCTGTTGTAAAATGTCTCTTGCCTTCCTGATCATCCCAACTTCTTGTTTGGATTCTACCGGATACAGCAACAAGTCTACCTTTTCCGATGTACTTGCCGCAGTTTTCTGCAGGCTTACCGAATACAACGATTGGTATAAAGTCAGCATCAGGCTGACCCTCTTGCTTAAACATTCTGTTTACTGCAATAGTAAACTTTGCAACAGCAGTTTGATTGTTAGCTGTATATCTAACTTCGGGGTCCTTTGTCAATCTGCCTACTAGGGCAACCTTATTCATTCTAAAGCACCACCTTATAAATTAGTCTAATCTGATTGTCATGTTTCTTAAAATGTCTTCTGTAATACCGAACACTCTGTCCAATTCCTTTGGAACTGCTGTGTCAGCTTTATATTTAGTATATACATAGTAGCCTTCACCGATATCGTCGATTAAGTAAGCAAGCTTTCTCTTACCCCATTCATCGATTGTCTCGATTTCTCCGTTAGCTTCCATTATACCCTTGAATTTTTCTACAAGAGCCTTTATGCCTTCTTCATCAACTGTTGGCTTTATAATGTATATCGTTTCATATCTATTCATAAGTTTCACCTCCTCCCCACGGACTAGCGGCCCTATCACTCGGGATAGAGCGAGGAAATTTGCGTTTATACGCATCTATGTATTATAGCACTGTGCCAGGATAATTTCAACTGTTTTATTGTTCATTCTCCGGAATCTCTGCAGATTTTATAACTTTTTTTACAGATTTTTCAAATTTAGGCCGAGGCAGCATCACAATTCTGTTGCAGCCCAAACACTTAATCTTAAAATCCGCTCCTACTCTAATGACTTCCCACTGCTTGCTGCCGCAAGGATGTTCCTTCTTCGTTTCTACAATATCACCTAAATTAAACGTTTTGGGATAATACATCAAATACCTCCTATAACATTAAAATAAATTTTACAATTTTTACATGATTGGACTAAAATGATAATCCAACCCACGCTGCTAATATTATTTATTTTGCACCATAACCCTTCTAGGATATGGAATTTCTATTTTTTCCTTTTTAAAGGCGTCCAAAATCAACTTTCTTAATTCTCTCTCCACATTCCAATGCATAAGAGGTTGAGTTTTTATGATGGTTCTGATTATGACTTCCGATTCTCCTAATCGTATTATACCCAATACTTCCGGCTTTTCTGCAGCCTTGTCCTTGTTATTTTCATAATATGCCAAGGCTATTTCCGTCAATACACCCAATGCCTTTTCCTGATCGCTCTCATAAGCAACACTGATATCTATAATTGCTAAGGAATTACCTCTGGATGCATTGGTAACAGCCTTTATCTCTCCATTGGGAATGATGTGCAGTTCTCCATTATAGGATCGTATACGCGTAATACGCAAACCTAAATCCTCAACAGTTCCTGTTACTCCATTTATTGTTACATAATCTCCAACACCATATTGATCCTCAAATAATATAAGAAATCCTGTAAATACATCTCTTACTAAGCTTTGTGCTCCGAAACCTATGGCCAGACCTCCTAAACCGGCTGTTGCCAGTATGGACTGTGTCGGTATATTCAAGGTTTCAAGAATTGATATCCCCATGATGATATATACTACATATTTGAGTACACTTTTTAATATTCCTACTAAGGTGCTTGATTTCTTATCATCAATTTTGAATCTGGGATATAGTTTGAAAATGTTGATGATAACTCGGTTTAATACCACGATTGCAAGCTTGGCTAAAGTAAATATAATTACAATCTTTATAGCTATACCGGCATAATAATACATCATAGCGGCATCTATCTGAAAATACTCTGAAACTTCTGCAAAAAAGTTATTCATTAGACCACCCACCTTTACTTTTCTTTAGCTGATATTGATTACCTTTGACGCATGATTCATATACTCTACTATGGTGTACATATTTCCTATTACTCCCGCTTGCAGCTTATCCTTCATATTATAATAATCCAAACAAGTACCGCAGCTTATGATTTCAACATTTTTTTCAGCCAGCTGCTGTATGTTATCTAAAGCATCAGCGCCTTCTACCACCAGCTTTACACCGCTGTTCATAAATATTACTGCTTTAGGATAAGGCTTTGTTTCATTCAGCGTATAGGTATAGGTCTTCATGAGCAGCCGTCCCAAGTCAGCGTCTCCCGCCCCTAGCTTATCTGAAGCTATGACCACCACAAAATCATTGTTTTCAACCTTATGGCCTACTTCTTCTGTTTTCTTTATTTTTATATAGTAACAGCCCTCTTTTTCTTCTATCTCATGCGGATAGTTCATATTCGCCGCAAATCTTGATATATTCTCTCTGGCTGTTATATTATCTACGATTGTAATGATTTCACCGGAAGCTATTTCCTCCAGAGCTTTCTTTGTCATAATTACCGGTTGTGGACATTGTTGTCCTCTTGCATCTATATTAGCCATATTCAGCCCTCCTTGAAACTTTTTTATTTTTTTGAAGTATATTATAATAATAATTTATTTTAGGCTTATATTCTATATTATTTTGTATTTATAGATATTTTAAATAAATAGTCTTACGGCATTTATAAAATCAATCTCTGATTTGTCACTTCTGAATCAAACAATATTTTTCATTGTTTTAATAAAATGAATGTTTTAGTTAAGTATAATTAATAATATCAATATATTTATTAATATTATTAATTTTTTTATTGACATTGTATAAAATAGTACTATAATAGGTATTAAGATGTTAATTAAATCCAATTAAGGAGTGAATTTATGAAAAGAGATATATTAGGCAAATGTCCAATTTGTGATGGAGCCATAGAGGTCACTGAATTTAAATGCTGCAGCTGTGAAAGTACAATCAAAGGCCGGTTTAAACTGAATAAGTTTTGTCAGCTGCCAAAGGATCAACTGGAATTTGCAGAAATTTTTATTAAAAATCGAGGTAATATCAAGGAAATTGAAAGAGAATTAGGTATTTCTTATCCAACCGTGAAAGGCAAGCTGGATTCATTAATCGAAACCCTAGGCTACAAAAACCAAGTCGTTTATAACCCCAACAAAAATAAAGATATTTTAGAACAACTGGATAGAGGGGAAATAAGTCCAGAAGAAGCTATAGAATTATTAAAGGATTAGGAGGAATTATAATGGAAGAAAAAATGTTGATTTTAAAAATGCTGCAGGAGGGAAAAATTACTGCAGAAGAGGCTCATAAACTATTAGAGGCGGTAGATGGCGGTACTTCAAGTTCGGACGCTGATGCAAGAAGAAACGAAAAGAAATTCGAAGAAAAAATGCAGGAGATACAGCAGAAGGCTAGTAAAGTAGCCGAGAAGCTTGGAAGCAGCCTTAACAGCAGTGCCGAAAAATTTAGCTCAAATTCAGAGAAATTTGGAGACGACTTCGCAAAACGCATGGAAACCTTTGGCAATGATATTGCCGATTCAGCAGTGAAGTTTACAGACAAACTGGTGAATTATCTTGGCAACTTTATTGATGTAGGAAATGACAAATATCAATATAGCAAGAATTATGCTTACCCCCTGGCAGATCATGCTGAAATATCAATCGACACCTGCAACTTTGCAGTCATTGTTAATCCGACTACCGAAAGCGACCTTTTGGTTAACCTTTATATCAATAGCTCTGTTCCAAACTTAGCAATAGATGAATTTTTTAAGGTTGAGCAAATGGATAATCACATCAATCTTAGAACACAGTTCCCCAGCAGAACGTGGGGTAAAGTTGAAATACTGGTGCCAAAGCACCTGAGCAATTTAAAAATTACCACTACAAACGGGAAGTGTGAATTAAACGATATCACAGCAGATAATATTGAGTCTACAACCTCCAACGGTAAAATAACTTTAGCAAACTGTCAAGGCAAAACGATTGAAGCAATTACAAGCAATGGTAAAATTACTGCATCCGGTACTTCCGCTGCTTTTGCCGATTTTAGCACTTCCAATGGCAAGATAGAAATTGAAAATTGCAAGTTTGATAAGTTGGATGCTAAGACTAGCAATGGATCTATTATTCTAGATGGGATCTACAAAATGAGTTCTACAGAAGGAAACTACAATTTACGTACCTCAAACGGTAAAATAACCATAGAGCTTAACAATAGCGAGACCTGCGGCTATATGATAGATGCTACTACCTCTGTGGGAAGTATTTCCGTCGATCTCCCGCAATTGAATTACTTCATAGATAAAAAGAGCTTCAGCATGCAGTCAATAGCACAAATAAAAAGTGCAAACTTTGACAGCGTTACAGATAAAATTTTCATTAATGCTCATACCTCAAACTCATCCATAGCTGTAGAGGCAGCAAAATAATTGTGAAATCAATAAAGGACCCTGGAGCATATCACACAAAGCTTCAGGGTCCTTTATTCTATTTTATTTCTTCAAGCCTTTATATAATAATCCTACTCCAATAAGCACTATGCACGCTGATAGAATGTAGTTTTGATACTGCTGTAATCCCATGATCATATCTACAGATACAATTTCCAATACAAAGGCAAAAGCACCTAAGCCAAATAGTATTAATATAGTTCCAGGTATTAAGGGCCAATTGCTCTTGTGAATAAAAGCGGTAAAATATATTAAATAGAAGGCTAAACCTAACAGTATAAAAAAGCTAGGCCACATATAATTATCATTCATATTATTTTCTATTAAGGAATATACCGCAAATACCGGAAGTATAAATCCCGGGAATACAAAGCCGGTAATTCCTCTATTGAAATATAAGAATAGGAATATGGCTCCTAATCCAAAGAAAAACATTTCTCCACTCATGTCAAATTTTAGCTTTCCTAAGTCCTTTAAAAGCATTACCGCACCGGCAGTACTTAAAATGATTCCAAATATTAAGTGAGGTTGATGCCTTCTGGTTGCATAGTCATAAAAGAAATATAAACCGCCAAGTAGCATCAAGGTATTTATTACAGATATATTATAGTTTTTCATGAAGAAAGCAAGTCCTAGGAATATTAATATTATTCCTGCTGCAAAGTTATTTTTTTTCAATTTATATCCCCCCTATTTTTTAATGAGCTCCAAAGCCGAATTCCATATCCACCCCAATATAAAGTTATAGGAATAGAAGTACTTGGCTAAAAGCGAGCCTTCAACAGCATCTCTAAATCCTTCCCAAGGAAGCATATTAGACATTGGTATAATAGCTGCAAATATCAGCAATAGCACCAATACTGTTTTAACGAAGCCTATAGCTCCTCCTCCCAGCCTGTTTATTTCATTCAGCCCAGGCATTTCTGAGGCGTTCTTGACATAACCCTCCACAATTGCAAGCGCAAACCTAACAACAAGATATATCCCTACAATGGATATTAGATTGATGACTGCAATACTTATAAAAGTATGTATGTCCTGCGTAAAGTAATCACTGTAAAAGGCTGTCATTGTATTTCCTGGCATAAATCCATTAAAACCCTGCAGTACCTTTTTGTCTACCATAAACTTTATAATGGTATCCTTTAATGCTGTGTTGGTTAATAAGAATACAGATACAGTGGTATAGTAAGTTTTAGCCGCAATAATTGAAACAATAACACAGGCAACACTGGTAATTGAGGCAACAAAGCCTCTTCTAATTCCCGTTATTGTGCCTAAGGCAAGTATGATAATAATACAAAGGTCCATCCAATTCATAATAACCTCCTATTTAAATCCCAACTTCTGAATGAGTCTATCTGATACAGAGATAATACTTCCCTCTGTTCCAAAGTACACTTTATTTATTTCCGGCATTGATTTGTACTCCGCTTTTATTGTGCCCTTCATATCTGCAAGCAGCAGCTTTTCATTATAGTATAATATATAATTGTTCTTTTCAAGAATTATGCCTATAGGCACCTGTTCTGTCTCAGCGAACCCTAACTCCTTCAGATTATCATCATAAGCTATCACTTCAAAACCATTTTTGCTTCTGACTACAACAACAGCACCTTCTTCACTAATACTGGCATTATAGATCGTCTTGTTTAGCTCCACCTTGCTTTGCTTTTTGCTTTTATCATGATACTTATAGATTGTTTTTTCACCAACTGCTATTAATGTATTATCCTTAGCATAGCCCAGCATGGGTACTATTTGATTATCAAGATTGTCTGACCATACCATATCGCCTCTTAGATTCAGTGTTATGATCTTTGTTTTTATGATTTGAGAAGATATATCAATTAAGCTAAGGGTATTCTCTTCTTTTCCCGATGCAAAAGCCACTACCTCTGCGTTCTCCAATGCCATACTTCCTTCATCAACACCCTTACTGCTAAAGATTTGAATTCTGGTCCCGCCATTATATGTAGAATCTATCAACAAATCACCATTTTTGTCTGTATATATTTCTCTAATTTCACCCTCAAGCTGTTTATCCCAAAGCTGCTTGCCATTCTTCGATATGCAGTAAAGCCTTTTGCTGTTGTCTAAAATATAAAGATTCCCAACTGCACATTCCATACTGACAATCTTTCCGTTTAAGGTCTTGCTCCAAATAAGTTCTCCTTCTATATTTCTAACCTTTATAACCGCACCTGCTGACTCCGCCAAAAAATCATCCGCACTAAGCATTGAACTATTTTTGTCTTGTGCTTCCAGTTGCCCTAACAAGGCCAGACTCTCTATATTTTTTGTCCTGGAGGCACTTATACTATTCCTATTATTTACGTATATTAGTACTACCATCAGCATAAGTATAAGTACAAGCAATACTCCTGTACCTTTTATATTGGAGTTTTTATTTTTCAACAGAAACACCTCACATAGTATTTACGCAAATTTTAGATTTTTGTTTCACGGGACAGTCATCTTGTCCATATTTTGATGATTAATTAAATTATATCACTATACATTAAGATTTTTACAGTTTTTTCAAAGAGAATTACATAATCTGTATCTGACAAGCCTTTCTCGGTAATAATTAGAATAAATAAATAACAAAGGAGCTGCCTATGCTAAATGTAAAATTTGAAAAGTCCATCGATATACACAAGCAATTTGCTTTCTCATATTTTAGCGCCTATTTTGAAGAATGCTTTAGCAAGCTTTACAATGACAGCCATGACGAAGTGGTTTTTGTATGTATAGGTACTGACCGTGCTACTGGAGATTGTCTTGGTCCCCTTATCGGCTATAATATTCAAGATATGAATTATAAAAGAGTTCATGTTCTTGGCACCCTCGACAACCCGGTCCATGCTAAAAATCTGGAGGAACACCTAAAAGAGCTTAAGTGCTACCAAAATCCGTTTATTGTAGCCATTGATGCATCCCTTGGAAAATTTGAAAGAATAGGTTTTGTTAACATAAAAGAAGGCCCTCTTTCTCCCGGATCTGGCGTAAATAAGTCTTTACCCCAGGTAGGCGATATGCATATTACCGGAATTGTAAACATGAGTGGATTTATGGAGATTATGGTGCTGCAGAATACACGATTAAGCTTGGT
This sequence comes from Clostridia bacterium, assembly GCA_029256325.1. Taxonomy (GTDB): domain Bacteria; phylum Bacillota; class Clostridia; order Lutisporales; family Lutisporaceae; genus GWB2-37-7. The sequence continues at coordinate 14,551 of JAQSYD010000015.1, read as the reverse complement.
TATGAACATGGCGAATATTATTTCTAAGGGCATCAAATATAACATGTGGAAGTTTCAAAACAAAAGTCAGACACATAATGCCATTCAACCACAGATTGATTTTACTAATAATAATGAAATGCTGATTTTAAATGGAGAAGGAAGATAAGGCCATGCCTAGTCTTCTTTTTTATTGCATACACCTTTGTGGATATTTCATATAATATTTGCTACAATTGGAAATAGTAACAATGAAATTCCAACGCAAGTAAGGAGTATTATCAATGAGCGTCATTCATGCAAGACTAAGCAGCGTCAGTTATGATATACATATTCAAAAGGGCTTGCTGTATACTTTAGGATCACAGATAGCCTCTTGGTATAAGGGAAATGACATCGCTGTTATTACAGACAGCACGGTGGATCAATTGTACGGCAGCACGATGGAGAATGTGCTTACCAATGCAGGGTACAAGATACACAAGATCACCATTGCTCCCGGTGAACAAAGCAAATCCCTAATTAATTTAAATTATGTATATAACAAGCTGGCAGAAGCTGAAATAAATAGAGGAAACTTAATCATAGCCTTTGGAGGCGGTGTTGTGGGCGATCTAGCTGGCTTTGCTGCCGCTACTTATATGAGAGGCATCCCCTATATCCAGGTTCCGACAACACTTATGTCACAGTTAGATAGCAGCTTAGGTGGAAAGACTGCAATAAATCTAAAAGTGGGCAAAAACCTAGCCGGTTCTTTCTACCATCCCAAAGGTGTCTATATCGATCCAATGTTATTAGAAACCTTGACACCAAGAGCTTATAGCGATGGTTTAGCCGAAGCCGTTAAATATGGGGCAATAAAGGATGCTGAGCTTTTTAGGGAGATGTTGCATGCAGCTAGCTTAGAAGAAATTAAGGATAATATCGAGGAAATTATTTTTCGCTGCTGCAGCATCAAAAATACCCTGGTACAGAAGGATGAGATGGATAAAGGCGAACGGCAGCTTCTTAATTTTGGACATACGATTGGTCATGCCATTGAAAAATATCATGATTATCAGAAATATACCCATGGTGAGGCAGTTTCCCTTGGAATGCTGCAAATTACAAAAAACAGTGAGGCTTTAAAGCTGACTGAAAAAGGAAGCTTTGAGGCGCTGGAAAAACTTCTGGCAAAATGCAAGCTTCCTACCGAGATGCCCCAGATGGATATAACCCAACTGAGCGTAATCATTACCCATGACAAGAAAACCGTAGGTAATCACATGAGATTTATATTACTTAGAAGTTTAGGAAACTCTTATATTCATCAGATATCAAAGGATGATATAAAAAGCTTTATTGTATAGCTATTGGAGATTAAATATGAAAGATGTTATAATTTTTCCAGGTTTTTTAAAGGGAGAAGTAAAGGTGCCACCCTCTAAGAGTCTATGTCACAGAGCTATCATAGCCGCATCTTTAGCGCAAGGTCAGAGCGTTATAAATAATGTAGCTTTATCGGAGGATATTTTAGCAACCATTGAGGGCGTACAAGCTCTTGGTGCTGAAGTAGTTTTTCAACAGAATAAGCTCATGATAAATGGTTATCGGCTTGCAGCTCAAAGAAATTGTGTAATCAACTGTAACGAATCCGGTTCAACACTTAGATTTCTGATGCCCCTTGGACTACTAACAAAAAACATCATAAGCTATAGTGGAAAGGGTAATTTGAGCAGCAGACCCTTAACCCCCTACCTTGAGATATTCAAAGAGCAAGGTATTTTGTATTCTGATGACAAGCTGCCTATGCGTGTAAGTGGAGAGCTTAAATCCGGCGTGTTCAAGATTATGGGAAATATCAGCTCCCAATTTATTACAGGGCTTATGTTTGCTTTACCTTTACTAGGTGGAGATTCTACTATTTTGATATCAGGACAACTAGAGTCTAAAGGATATATTGATCTTACCCTTGATGTATTAAATAGCTTTGGTATTTCAATTTTAAATAATGACTATCAAAGCTTTTCTATCAAAGGTAGGCAAGAATATAAGCCAAAGAATTATACTGTTGAAGGAGATTACTCACAAGCGGCTTTTTGGCTGGCAGCGGGCGTATTAGGCTCAGACATCTCCTGCTTAGGCTTAAAACAAGCTAGCAATCAAGGCGACAAGGCCCTATTGAATATATTAAAGAGCTCTGGCGCAATCCTTGAGGTGTGTGATACTTATCTGAAAGCATTGCCTGCAGAGCTTCAGACCTTCGAAGTTGATGTCTCTCAATATCCCGATCTAGCCCCTATATTAACCGTCATTGCAGCATTAAGCAAGGGCACAAGCAGGATTACCGGCGCCGGCAGATTGCGCATAAAAGAATGTGACAGACTAAAAGCTATTACTAAGGAGCTAAACAAGCTTGGCGCAAAGATCTATGAAGAAAGCGACCGCTTAACTGTTATAGGCACATCCTACCTAACTGGCGGCGATGTTGACAGCTGGGGAGATCATCGAATCGCTATGGCTTTAGCAATTGCTGCAACAAGGTGCATTGAGCCTGTAACTCTTCACAATAGCGACGCTGTAAAAAAGTCATATCCGAATTTCTTCGAGGATTATAATAAGCTTGGAGGTAACTTGCATGAGTGGAACTTGGGGTAAAAATATTAAATATACAATATTTGGAGAATCTCACGGCGAAGGAATTGGTATCGTAATTGATAATCTACCTCCCGGCCTTGAACTAGGTATGTCTAATATTAAATCGGAACTGCGCAGAAGACAGCCGGGAACTAACAACCTAAATACTACAAGAAATGAACCTGATGAGTTTGATATTTTAAGTGGAATGTTTAAGGGTCGAACAACGGGAGCTCCTTTATGTGCTTTTATTAAGAATACAAATCAACATTCTAAGGATTATGATGCAATTAAGAATTTTATCAGACCCGGTCATGCTGATTTTACAGGCTTTGTTAAGTTTAAAGGCTTTAATGACTATCGAGGTGGCGGGCACTTCTCCGGAAGACTTACTGCAGCAATTGTTTTTGCAGGGGCTATTGCCAAGCAGCTTCTATCTCAGCAGAATATCAGCATAATAAGCCATGTTTATCGAATAGGTGACTTATGTGATGTTTCCATGATGAAAGAAGACTTATTGCTTGAAAACTGCTGTAATTTATCTTCATTAAGCTTCCCAACCATTGATCCTGCTGTCGGCATTGCGATGCAGCAAAAGATTTCTGATATCAAAGCTCTAGGCGATTCAATTGGCGGTATTATAGAAGCAGCTGTAGTGAATCTCCCTACAGGGTTAGGTTCTCCCTTCTTTGATTCCTTGGAAAGCACCATTTCCCATCTAATATTCTCAATCCCTGGTGTTAAAGGTATTGAGTTTGGAGACGGCTTTGACCTTGCAAAAATGAGAGGTTCAGATGCAAACGACCAATTTTATATTGAAGATCATAAAGTTCGAACCAAAACAAATCATTGCGGTGGAATCTTAGGCGGCATTAGTACGGGTATGCCTATCATCTTCAAGGCAGCTTTTAAGCCTACAGCTTCTATCGCTTTAGAACAAACCACTGTTAACATAAATGAGTTGGAAAATGCAACGCTTAAAATTATGGGAAGGCACGATCCATGCATCGTTCCAAGAGCATTGCCGGTAGTTGAAGCCGCAGCTGCCATGGCAATTTTAGATTGTCTTCCCTTAACTAATTAAAAGAGAGGTTCTAGAATGAATGTTTTTGGACTCATAGGGGAAAAACTTTCGCATAGTCTTTCCCCTATCATACATCATTACGTATATGAAATACTTGAGCTGGAAGCATCCTATAGCTTATATCAAGTGCAGCCACATCTGCTTGATGCTGCTGTTCAAGGAATACGAGCATTAGATCTCCGTGGTGTCAATGTTACCATCCCCTATAAAGTTAAAATCATGGGGTTCTTAGACTATATTTCACCAGAAGCACAGAAAATTGGTGCTGTAAATACCATATTGAATGATGCTTCTATCTTAAAAGGTTATAATACTGATTATATCGGCTTTGGTAGGTTGCTTGACAAGCATCTTATAAAACCATGGGGCAAAAGGGCTGTTATTTTAGGCAGCGGTGGTGCTGCAAAATCCGTGTCTGCCTATTTAGAGGATTCCGGTGTATCTGAGCTGTATATCGTGTCTAGAAAGCCTGAGGAAGTAAACCATTTCGATAAGCACGAGGTAATATCCTATGAGCAGTTATCTCTGATTGAACAGGGCTACCTTCTGATTAACTGTACTCCTATAGGGATGTATCCTTGTGAGAATGCGATACCTATTCCACAGGACGAAATCTCTAAGTTCGAAAATGTAGTAGATCTAATTTATAACCCCTCCTGCACTTTATTAATGAGCACTGCAATAAACCACGGTATACCAGCATATAATGGCTTATATATGCTGATATCACAAGCCATTGCCGCCATCGAAATATGGTATCGTATTTCAATACCCAAGGAAATAGTCGACGAAGTATATAAAAAGCTTATTCAATATATGATTAAAATAGGATAGGCAGATGCTCCATGAAGCACCTGCCTATCCTATTAGTTGTATATATCAGAAAACTCTATCGCTACACTTTCAGTTTTATCACTACTTCCTTCATTTATTTCAACTTCTTCTACGATTATGCTTTCTTCCACTTTTACAGGTAATATTACTCTAAACTTACTGCCTTTATTCAGGTCACTTATTAACTCAATCTTTCCATTATGCATTTCTATTAGCGCCTTTACAAGGGCTAATCCCATTCCACTGCCTTCATTCTGTCTCGTAAAGGACTTGTCCACTTGCACAAATCTGTCAAACACGTTATCTATTTTATCTTTTGGTATTCCGATCCCCGTATCTTCAACTTCAATACAAACATTACTCTCCCCTATCGTTAAGTTAACATAAACAGAACCTTCTTTTTTAGTAAATTTTATAGCATTTGATAACAAATTCAGCATGGTTCTCTCTATGGCAACAGGGTCGCATATGATGATCTTTTCTTCTAACTCCGTATCAAAAACTAGCTTAATGTCCTTGATCATTGCATATTCTTCAATTGACATTGTGATATCTTCTACAAGACTCACGATGTTTACTTTCTTAAGATTCAGTTTGTAAAAACCAGCTTCAATCTTTGTTATATCAATTGTATTGTTTACCAGCTTCATGAGTCGATAACAGTTCTGATTCATGATGTTAATATATTTGTCTATATTGCTTTCTTTACCACCAATGATACCCTTGTCATGATATACCTTCATCAACTGATTTGTTGAGTAAATAATATTCAATGGCGTTCTCATTTCATGAGAAACATTAGCGAAAAACTCAGTTTTTATTTTATCATATTCCATTGCTTGATCTATCTGCTTTTCTTTTTCCTCTAATTTTTCATCATATTGTGTTAATCTATCCTGTGTTTCTTTCAGATATATAATCAGTGCATATATTAATGCAAGCTGAAATATGAACATACCCCAAGGCGCCATATTAACCGTCCATGGCATGATCCCAAAATACCAGCCCAACACATCATATAACCCAAAAACACCAAATACAACAAGACCAACAGTATATATAAGCGCCTTACTATTTCCCTCAATATAAGATCTTATACTTACCACAATACAAGCAACAAAGCTGATGCTTGTTAAAATATAAAACACGTTAATTATATTAATAAAGGCAAGGATACCAGTAATATTAAGTACTAGAGCCACTGCAAGCAGAATGATATGTAAATGTATAAATATAACTAATATTTTCTTATGTCTACTTGAAATGTCCACTATAAACTTGTATATGCTAATAGGTATCACACAAAATGATATCATTGCGACATAAAACCAAAATATCGGTCTGAAGTTAAACAGCTGTGTCAGGGCATTTTCCGATATGCTCCATGCACCTACCACGAGGAATGAAGAACCTAAAGAAAACAAAGCTTTTCTACCCAATCTTCGTACTGTGCCGATGAACATACTTACTATTCCAATAATAATGCTTATACAAGCCAATATCAGAGTACTGATATTCATCTTAAATATTCTCATAAAATGATTGCCTTTTGAGTCTAGCTCAATTGTCCTAATGAGTCCAAGCCTCTTTTCTGAGACTGACTTCATTGCAATCATTAATTCTTTGCCTTGGTATTCTTCCGGCAAATCTATGAGATGTGTCGGCGCTCCAGGAGAATGCTTATAGTCAAAGCTATCAAAGTTACCAAAGCTATATATTCGCTTTTCCTCTAAATACACTTCAAATGCATGATCATTTGTCTGAAGCAGCAAGTGTGGATCGTCAACTCTTGTATCTGGCAAAATTGTCCTGTAATATATAATTTTTTTGATCTCTTTAGGCGTATTATTTATAGGTCCATTTAACTTTAGCCAAGTATTATCACTTATACTCCAAGCCGCATTGTCTAGTGCACCTTCATAACCGCTTTCAATTTTATATTGCCAATTGCTTTCCGCTAGACTTGGATGATCCATGCTGCATGTTGTAAATATATATGAAAATAGTATGTCTAATAAAAGCAGAAAAATAATTGCTATAAATGCTGTACTCCATATTCTCCAGTTATGAGACTTATACTTTTTTAAAAAGTTCATGATAAACCCCATTTCCACTTTATTACAGTAGAATTATAACATAAAGCTTGTACCATTTAAACAAATTGTTGTACATTTATGATTTATTTTTAAGCATTGTGTCAGTAATTGTTATAAAATAAGATTTAATTATCTATCCCCTAAAACAAAGAGTGATGCATTATTATAACATCACTCTTTGTTTTAAAATAATGGGCTATATACTCTGCTGGTCAGTATCCTTACTATTTCATCTTCTGTTTTATTCGAAACATTTACTAGCAGTGCTCCATATGCTGCATTTTCGTCAGCAACTGACGCTGTTGCAGAGGGAATGTTATTTACATCATAATAAGGATGTGTATCCGGTTCATTATATAGTACAGCATCTGCAGCTTGATTTTCACCTATGTAAAACACATTGTGACCCAACCCTTGCAAAGTGCTCTTTAGACTATCCAAGCCCAAACCCCTTTGTATTGCAATATTCAAAAAAACCACCTCCAGATATATTATTCTGTACAGATGGTTTTTTTATTCCTACCCCTTATTTGATGCTCTCGTCTTCTGGCATCTGCTAATCGCCATTTGCTCTTCTACTGATAATGGATAACTTGAACTTCCATTTTCAACCGGCTTAGCATAGCCTATAAACTCATTCCTACCATAAATTCCTGTAATCGCTATTCCATTGTCCAAATTATCCATAAAAGCAATAGAATAGCTCAAATCACTGCCTGTATCGTTAAAAGCATTGTACCTGACGATACTGTGCTTTTGCAAACATCTGTCCAACTGATCCTGCATTACTCCTATTCTTGAGTTTATTGCATTAAACTTTACATCATTAGCCTTTAAATTTTCTAGCTCCTCTAATATCATTCCCTCAATATTTTTACCCGAGGTCCCTCTCATAAACTTTTTATATCTTTTGTTAAGCATTGTAAACTGAACTGATAATGCAATATTCCAGATAAAGCTTACGAAAAGTAATAAACAAAGGGTCATTATTATGGGATTCAAATAATCTTTTAGTATAATATTAATATTTTCCATTCTTAAAAGCACTCCTCTTTTGCTATAGCTTTCAAAGCACGAATTGCCTCATCGATCTCATCAACTGTATTGAAATATCCAAAACTAAATCTTACAGCCCCTTGTCCCTTTGTTCCTATGGTTTGATGTGCCAAAGGTGCACAGTGAAGTCCAGGTCTTGTCGCAATATCGAACTGATTATCCAGTATAAAGCTTACCTCTGCAGATGTCTTAGTTTTAATATTTAACGCAACAACTGGCGCTTGTTTAAGCATGTTTTGGGGTCCATATACCATTATATCGTCTATTTCTGATAACTGCTTTAAGAAATAACTTGTTATTTCTTCTTCATGTTTTCTTATTTGCTCAATTCCTATCTCTTTTATAAATTTTAGTCCAGCCGCCAAGCCTGCTATTCCTGGTGTATTAGGCGTGCCGCTTTCAAATTTATCAGGAAGTATTTCCGGTTGTATAAGAGAGTCAGAACTACTGCCGGTTCCGCCCTCTCTCATTTGACGCAATGCAACTCCTTCTCTAATATAGAAACCCCCTACTCCTTGAGGTCCCATTAACCCCTTATGCCCTGTAAAAGTCAGCACATCAACATTTATATCAGATACATTCAATTTATAAGTTCCCGCCGTTTGTGCTGTATCTATTATGTATAATAGCTTTCTACGCCTTGCAATTTCCCCTATTTCTTTTATAGGCATTAGCGTGCCGGTAACATTTGAAGCATGTGTTGTAATGATCATTTTAGTATTGCTTTTTATATTGGCTTCTAGCTCTGCTAGGTTTAGTTCTCCTGTTTCACTGCACCGAACAATTGTAGTTTCAATTTCTTGACTTTCCAATTGTTTTAAAGGCCGCAACACAGAATTATGCTCCATACTTGTGGTTATGATGTGATCTCCTTTATTAGACAAACCCTTTATGGCGGTATTTAATGCATCCGTCGCATTTAGTCCAAAAATGATATTGTCCGATCTTTTTGTACCAAATAATTCTGCTAGTAGTTCTCTAGCTTCTAATACAACTCTTCCGGCTTCCATAGAAAGTTTATGTCCCGATCTACCCGGATTCGCACAATATTCTCTCATACATTTATTTACTGCTTGATATACAACTTCCGGTTTTGGATATGTGGTCGCTGCATTGTCAAAATATATCATTATACTCTCCTTTGTTTCACGTGAAACATTTTCTGAATTCTGACGGCAACTTCTAATGACCTGGTATAAAGAACGCATTTTGTTCAACAACAAATTGTTTCACGTGAAACATTGCGTTAATTTGCGTTTAAAAGCCTTATAAGCTTATTTCCGCTATTTTTGCAGCAGCTCTAAAATTCTTTCCAAGTCATCATTGCTATAATACTCTATTTCTATTTTACCCTTATTCTTCTTATGTATTATATTAACTTTAGTAGCAAAGGTATTTTTCAATCGCTCTTCTAGTTCTATAATTTCTACATCTTTTTTGTTTTCTTTCTTTTCATCCTTATTGTCTTTCTGCATGACGAGCTTTTCTATATCACGAACATTCAATTGCTGTTCAACAATTTTGTGAGCAATCTCTAATTGCTTGTTCTTATCCTCTATGGCTAAAAGTGCTCTTGCATGTCCAGCAGAAATTTTACCGTGTACAACCATATTCTTAATTTCTTCAGGCAAATTAAGCAGCCTCAAAGTATTTGCAATGGCAGATCGGCTTTTGCCAATTTTTTCAGAAATTCTTTCTTGTGTCATATCATGCTCTTCAATTAGGCTTTTATATGCCAACGCTTCTTCAATAGAGTTTAAATCCTGCCTTTGAAGATTTTCTATAAGCGCAATTTGCATTACTTGCACATTGCTGTAATCCTTTATAATAACAGGCACGGTCTTAAGACCTGCTAATCTGGCAGCTCTCCATCTTCTCTCACCGGCTACAATTTGATAACTGTCGTCCAGTTTTCTTACGATGATAGGCTGTACTACACCATGTTCCTTAATAGAGCCAGATAACTCCTGTAAAGCTTGATCATCAAAAAAACGTCTGGGTTGATTCTGATTTGCTTCTAATTCAGTAATTTTCAACTCAGTTACTGATGAATTAATATCATGTTCGTTCTCTCTTATTAAGGCACCTAGTCCTTTACCTAATCCATTCTTTTTCATTAGCTTGCACCTTCACTTAAATATATAAATTCTTCTGCCAGCTCACTATAGGCTTCCGCCCCCTTAGATTTTTCATCATACTTTATAATAGAAAGTCCAAAGCTTGGAGCTTCAGCAAGTCTTACGTTTCTTGGTATCATCGTTGAATATACCTTACCTTTAAAATACTTTTTAACTTCGTCTACCACCTGTATAGAAAGGTTGGTTCGTCCGTCAAACATACTTAAAACGACACCTTCAACCTCTAATTCCGGATTTAAGCTCTTTTTGACAAGCTTAATTGTATTCATCAGCTGGCTAACACCCTCTAATGCATAATACTCACATTGTATAGGTATAAGCACACTATCTACTGCAGACAGGGCATTAATGGATAAAAGTCCTAAGGACGGCGGGCAATCGATGAAAATAAAATCAAACTGATCTCTGATATTATCAATGCAATCCTTTAGCTTCAACTCACGCTGCTTTAGTGTAGTCAACTCTATTTCCGCACCGGCCAGCTGTACACTAGAGGGTATTAGATATAGATTTTCTTGATTGGTTTCTACAATACACTTTTTAGGTTCAATACCATTTATCAGCGTATCATAAATATCATATTCAACCTCATTTTTATCAATTCCAATACCACTTGTAGTATTTCCTTGAGGATCTAATTGCTTTTGCCATACCCACACCCCTTAACAACTTAAATATTATTAATATTACTCATATATCTATAATATAATAAACTAGTTGAATATTAAAGTAAAAACTTCAATATACATGTAAAATTAAATATTTTTATGGAAAATCATGTATATAAAAAGGATTGTAATATCATGGCATAAAACAAATATAATATAATAATTGATTTTTTCATTATGAAGGAGGATAAAATGCTTAAAGCTATACTTTATACATTCTGTTTAGTCTTTATCGCTGAGTTAGGAGATAAAACACAGCTTGCTACCATGCTTTTGTCAGCGAAATCAAACTCGGTTACCCCTGTATTCATAGGAGCTAGCTTAGCTCTTATTTGCTCTTCCTTTATTGGTGTATTCGCAGGTACATATTTGGCAAAATACGTTCCACCAAATTATATACAAAATGTGGCTGGTGTACTCTTCATACTCATGGGCGCACTGATATTATCGGGTAAGATATAATCAAAAAGGCTATCATTGAAAAATATAAATCAATGATAGCCTTTAAAATTCTTTTACATATATAGAAAAAGCAGCTTGCACTACTTTATGCGTTTTTTGGTACCTTTAAGGTAATTTCTATATATTCACCCTTATCAACCTGATCATAATCAATTTTATATCCTGTTTTAATGATATCTTTGTATGTATTCTTTATTGTATTAACATAAATATTATAGCTGATTTTACCCTTCATTTTTCGCTCAGTCTTAGGTTCTTGTCCGGCAGCAGCTTCATTCAACATCTTTTCTATCATTTCCTCTGTCCTTTTGACATTGAGCTGCTTCTTCAAAATCACTTTAAGAGCTTTGTTTTGCATGGACTCATCCGGAAGCTTTAATAAAGCTCTAGCATGTCTTTCTGTAAGACCGTTTTCTAATATAGACTTCTTAACATCTTGTGGAAGTTTAAGAAGTCTGAGCTTGTTGGCAACAGTCGATTGCTTTTTGCCTACTTTCTGTGCCAATTCCTCCTGTGTCATTCCATGGTCATTTATTAGATTAAAATATCCCTCTGCCTCTTCAATAAAGTTCAAATCTTCTCTTTGTAGATTTTCTATAAGTGCTATTACAGCCGAATCATGCTCAACCACCTCATTGATCACAGCAGGGATATCACCCAATCCTGCCAGCTTAGAGGCCCTAAGCCTTCTTTCCCCCGAAATAAGTTCATAAAAATTATCGCCTATACTTCTAACATTTATAGGCTGTAACACCCCATATTGTCTAATAGATGCTGACAATTCTTCTAAAGCACTTTTACTAAACTCTTTTCGTGGCTGATAAGGATTGGGTGCTATTCGGTCAACCGGTATATTCTTAACTACCAAATTTTCACTCAAGTCCATCATTCCTCTCAATTTATATAAGCTTGTACAATAATAATATAGAATAAATTATTCGCCAAAAAGCTATAACTTCCTTCTACAAATTCCTATTAGCCTCTGATTATTTATCTACATAATCTGACTTTCATGTCAAATTACCGGCTCTGCTGCTGGTTTTCCCGCTTTCCTAGGATATTTTGGCGGTGTAGCTTTAATCTTTTGGATGATAATTATATAATGTGTGATCTCACTGTTTGGTAATTTAAAGCCTTTTACTTCTCTTATTTTACCTCCAAGAACATCGATGGCATTTTGAGCACTTTCCAGTTCTTCCTTATAAGATGGACCCTTCTGACAAATAAAGTAACCACCTACTTTTACAAAAGGCAAACAATATTCACATAAAATATTCATAGCAGCTACTGCTCGTGATAATGCAATATCGTATTTTTCACGATAGAGCTTATTCATACCGCCATCCTCTGCTCTAGAATGTACAAGGGTAACCTCCTTTAATTCTAGCTTATTAACGACATCTTCCAAATACTTAATTCTTTTATTTAAGGAGTCCAATAACGTAACTTTTAAGCTAGCATTTAATATCTTAACAGGAACACCAGGAAATCCAGCTCCTGTGCCAACGTCTATAACTTCATGGCCATCTTTGATATATCCTGTAGCTAAACAAGTGGCTGAATCAACAAAATGCTTTATGTCAACTTCTTTAGACTCCGTTATTGCTGTCAAATTGATCTTTTCATTCCACTCAACCAAAAGTCCTTTCAGCAATTCAAACTTGTCTAGGGTCTCAGGTGTAGCCTCTATATTTAATTGCTGCAATCCTTGCTGTAATATACTGCTATTCATTGGTATCACTCCTTCTGCTTCTTCTCATCTGCTCCATATAAACCATTAAAACAGATATATCTGCAGGCGAAACGCCAGATATTCTAGAGGCTTGCCCTAAATTGTCCGGTCTAATATCAGAGAGCTTCTGTTGTGCTTCTAAAGATAAACCTCTTATCATATTATAATCTAAAGTTCCAGGCATTTTCTTGTTCTCAAGCTTTTTAAACTGCTCTGCTTGTGTTAATTGCTTTTTAATATAACCTTCATACTTCACCTGTATTTCCACTTGTTCACCTGCTTCTCTATCAAGAGATGCAAATTCTTCATCTATTTCCATCATGGTAAAATAGCTTATTTCAGGGCGTTTTAAAAGCTCATACAAAGAAATACCGCCTCTTATTTCAGCGCTTTGGTATTTATCCAAGTAGTTTACAACATTTTCTGTACTTGTGACTCGCTTATTCTTCAATCGCTCAATCTCGCGATCAACGATATTTTTCTTTTGTATAAACCTTTGATATCTCTCTTCTGACACAAGACCTATGTCATAGCCCTTCTGCGTAAGACGCCAATCTGCATTGTCTTGCCGAAGTATTAGTCTATACTCTGATCTAGAGGTCATCATTCTATAAGGTTCATTTGTTCCCTTCGTAACCAAGTCATCAACCAGAACACCTATATAGCCTTCTGATCTATCAATGATGAAAGGTTCTTTGTTTTGAACCTTCAAAGCTGCATTTATGCCAGCAATAATGCCTTGCGCCGCAGCTTCCTCATAACCTGAGCTTCCATTAATCTGTCCGGCAAAAAACAAGCCTTCGACTAGCTTAGACTCAAGGCTAAGCTTTAACTGTGTTGTATCTACACAATCATACTCAATGGCATAAGCCGGTCTCATAATGTGTGCATCTTTCAATCCTTCAATACTATGCAGCATTTCAATTTGAACATCCTCAGGCAAGCTGGAGCTCATGCCCTGAACATACATCTCTCTTGTAAAAACACCCTCCGGCTCAACAAAGATCTGATGCGCATCCTTATCAGGAAAACTAATGATTTTAGTCTCTATAGAAGGGCAATACCTAGGTCCGACGCCTACGATATCACCAGTGTACAATGGTGATCTATGCAGATTATCTCTTATAATTCTATGTGTATCTTCATTGGTGTAAGTTAAATAGCATGGGAGCTGGTCCAGCTTAATGTCTCCAGTCATGAAAGAAAAAGTATTGATATTTTCATCTCCAGGTTGTTCTGACATTTCTTCAAATACTACTGTTCTTCCATCAATTCTAGCAGGTGTACCCGTTTTGAATCTCCTCAAAGTAATTCCTGCCTCTTCTAAGCTGCTAGATAGTTTCATAGCCGGGAATAAACCGTTTGGACCTCCATCGTAACTTACTTCACCTATCACAATTTTACTTCTGAGATATGTACCGGAAGCAATTACAATACACTTGGCATTAAAAACCGCACCAAGATGAGTTACTACACCGGTAACTCTACCATTTTCAATATTAATTTTCACAATCTCAGCTTGCTTAAGCTGTAAATTCTCTTGACACTCTAGAACATATTTCATTCTATCCTGATATTGTTTTTTGTCAACTTGAGCCCTTAGGCTTCTAACAGCTGGGCCCTTTTTAGTGTTTAACATTCTAATCTGGATCATTGTCTTATCCGTATTTACACCCATTTCTCCACCCAAAGCATCCAGCTCTCTCACCAAATTACCCTTGGCAGGTCCGCCAATAGAAGGATTGCAAGGCATCATTGCCACACTATCAAGATTAATAGCAGTAACCAGTGTCTTTAACCCCATTCTTGCGCATGCCAAAGCTGATTCACAGCCTGCATGACCTGCCCCTATTACAATTACATCATATTCTCCTGCAAAATATTCC
>JAQSYD010000014.1 GCA_029256325.1 Clostridia bacterium | reverse complement strand
TTATACCCGTTGATGCAGAGCAAGCTCTGCTCTATCGACATATTAAGGTAAGCTTTCCTTGCGGAAAGCATTAGTCGTCGCCTCGGTCATAAAAAACAACAGAAATGTTGTTCTTTTTTTATTACCCGTTGATGCAGAGCAAAGCTCTGCTCTATCGACATATTAAGGTAAGCTTTCCCTCATGTAGGGGCAGACCCATGTGTCTGCCCGCATCTGTTTCTCATTTTAATTTATCGTAGGGATCGGTTTCCATGCCGACCCACATATATTGTTTTGTTTTTTTTTAGAAAACTTTAACTTATTGATAGAATGAGTTAGAATATACATAATATATTTAAACGAGGGAGTTGCATGAATTTTTATGAATATGAATAAAGTGTTGATTGCAGCTGGTATTTTGGGATTTATAGCTGCTGTTTATATGATTATATCAAATACATTTTATAATAAAGATTTTTCCACCGTAGCTATTGCAGCCGGTTTTATTTCTCCCATTTCTACTTTTTTGCTATGGTCTAAAGATAAAGCAAAGTAGACAAACAGCTGATATAGTCATAATAAATATACTACGGCCGTATTTCTACTTTTTTGAAATACAATCTATAAAACTTATGTGATAAAAAGAACGTGATAAAAAAGGTAATATAAGATATATACCAGGTCCAATGTATATATTCTATAATATTAGTATATTTTTCAACAATAGTTTCTATTGAAGTCAGTACTGTACAATAGTAAAAATAATATAGCAGCTGTTTAAAGGTGCTTTTACCTTCGGGGTAGTGCAAAACAAACAAGACACAGAATGCTGGATATGCAAAAAACTCAAAATCAAAGCTTGATTTGTTTGCATAAGCAAACGAACGCACAGGATACTTAATCAGTCGTAATTCTGCCACGGTTAATCCAAGAATCCATGTCATTATTTGTTTAAATGTAAAGATTACATACGCATGACGTATTTTATCTTTTGGTGTAAATATGATCAAAAGTACGACCATAATAACCCAACCGAATATGATATAATACGTTTCTCTGAGCAAATTCTTCACTTCCCAAAATGAATTCGTGGTATTATTATAAGCAGTGAAGAGCTACATAATTCATTCTGACAGTTCAATTACGATGCTAAATTAAATATAAATCGAGTTATAGGAGGAAATATGAAATATAAGGGTTATATATTATTAGCCATTACTATCGTTATTTTTAGCACTTTAGAAGTTGTTACAAGCACGTTAAAAGGCATCATTCATCCTTTGCAGCTTACTTTTGTAAGATTTTTTATCGGTGGTTTTACTTTACTGCCCTTTGTTATCGCAAAAAGAGAGAAGCTGGATAAAAAGGATTGGCTGTTTTTTTTAGGTTTAGGTTTATTAAACATATTTATCAGTATGGGTGCACTGCAGCTTTCAATAAGTCTTGGAAAGGCTTCAACAGCAGCAATCCTTATTAGCTCAAATCCAATATTCGTAATGCTCTTTTCAGCAGTCATCTTAAAAGAAAAAGCAACCTTTGATAAAATTGCCTGCATAGTGCTCGGAATGGTAGGGATATCCTTGATCATTTATAAAGGAAATACCGGTGGTGATACTGCTGTAAGCTTGATATTAGCACTTCTCGCTTCTTTCACCTTCGGGTTATATACAGTTCTAGGTAAATTGAAAAGCGAAGGTGTAAGCAGTATATCAATGATTTCAATATCATCTATTTTAGGAAGCTTATTTTATATCCCTGTGCTGCTTTATTATAAGCTCCCATTATTTTATATCCCTCAGACATCTATATTAAAAGTCGCATACCTAGGAGTATTCTTATCCGGTATTGCTTATATCACATACATGGAGGCACTAAAACTGCTTTCAGCCAGTAAAGGTTCCATGGTCTTTTTTCTAAAGCCTGTACTAGCATCGACTCTAGCCGTAATTTTCTTGGGAGAAAGCTTAAGTTTAAAAACTGCAGCAGGAATGCTTTTGGTGCTAGCAGGTATATTCATTAATTTTGTAAGAATTAATACCAAAACAAAGAATTCAGCAGAAGCATCAACAAATCATTAAGTGGTGATGTTTTATTTTTGAGAAAGTTTGTTTAAAAGCATGTATTCGCTAATATTATATGCAAAGCTATGGTAAAATAAAGAAGAAATCAAAAGCTGACATCCAGAGGTGATATTATGGAAAATAAAACAGGAATTAAGAAAACTTTATTAAATCAATTAGAAGATTTAAAGAATGAGTCTGTTGATAAAGACTTTTTCGCCAACGAAAAAATCATTGATACTATTTGTGAGATTACAGAGAAAATTGGCAAGGAAATAGCTGTTTTTATAAATAGAAAAGGTGAAGTACTTGATCTTGAAATTGGTGATGAAAACACAGTAAGTCTTAAAGATTTGGCAGATAGAAGGTCAGAAAACAGCTTAAGCGGTATACGAATGCTGCATACACATCCAAATGGCAGCGGTATGCTGTCAGATGTTGACTTATCAGCACTGAAAAAGCTGCGCTTCGATATGATGGCTGCCGTTGGCGTGAAGGATGGAGCTGCATCAGAACTATTTGTCTCATTTCTAGGAATTGATGACAGAAATGATTTGATCCCTTTAGTGGCAGGGCCATATCAAAAGGATCGTTTTTTAAAACTTAATGTGAAAAATGTCATATTAGAAGCAGAAGAAAATCTTAAAAAGGCAGCAAAAACTTCAAAGGCTGTGGAAAGCGGCGAGGAGAGAGCAGTCTTGGTTGGAATTGAAAATGAAGAAGCTTTAGAAGAGCTTAGAGAGTTGCTTAAGACTGCAGGCGGCGTGGAACTTAGCAGGATGGTGCAATCTAGAGATAAAAAGGATAACACCTTTTTTATCGGCAAGGGGAAACTGAAAGAGCTTTCTTTACTAGTTCAGACAGTAGATGCAAATCTAGTGGTGTTTGATGAGGAATTATCTGGGGCACAAATAAGAAACCTGGAAGAAGCACTAGGTGTAAAAATTATTGACAGGACTCAATTGATACTTGATATATTTGCCCAGAGAGCAAAATCTAGAGAGGGTAAACTGCAGGTTGAATTAGCACAGCTTAAATATACGATGCCAAGATTAATCGGCTTAGGACAGCAAATGTCTAGAACCGGAGGCGGTATTGGAACAAGAGGTCCCGGTGAGAAAAAACTGGAAGTTGATAGAAGAAGAATAAGAGACAGAGTAAATGACTTACAAAATGAAATAAAAGAAATGAAAAAACAGCGCAGCATTCAAAGAGTTAGCAGAGAAGCTGGCAATGTATTTCAAGCTTGTCTTGTAGGCTACACAAATGCAGGAAAGTCCACATTGTTGAATAGCTTGGCAGATGCTGATATATATGCAATGGATCAGTTGTTTGCAACCTTGGATCCGACCACTAGAAAAGTATTGCTGGAAAGCGGTAAAGAGATTTTAGTAACTGATACCGTAGGCTTTATTAAGAAGCTGCCTCACGATTTGGTAGATGCTTTTAAATCAACACTGGAAGAGGTTTTATATGCTGACTTGTTGATTCACGTAGTGGATGGCAGCAATAAAGACTATGACCAACAGATGAAGGTTGTTTTAGAGGTATTAAAGGAGTTAGGTGCTGAAAATAAACCTATGATAACCGTCATTAATAAAGTAGATAAGATAGAGGATATGACACTTGTTAGTGTTGAGTCGACAGAAGATGCACCAGTTGTATATTTGTCTGCTTTGAATAAATCCGGCTTCGAGAATCTGATGCAGGAAATAGATAAAATAGCAGCACAGAAGTGGAGGATTGCTGAGCTTATGGTGCCGTATACGGATGGGGCTATGACTTCCATGATACACAACAACTGCAGAGTAGTTGAAGAGGATTATAGAGAAGAAGGTATTTACGTAAAAGCGGAAATGGATCCAATCACTTACGGAAGAGCTGTAAGATATGTTATAAATTAAAGTTCATTTGACTAATATATAGTATAAAGCTTAAACTAATAGGTAGCTAAACATTTAGCTGCCTATTTTGTTGAGGAGGATTTTACATTGCAAGGGAATAGAATTGGTTATATTTATGTATTTTTAGCAGCCGCTTTTTTTGCCATTATAGGTGTTTTAGGGAAAAATGTTATAAGCGCAGGTATTGCACCTTTGGATTTAATAATACTGCAGTATGCAGCAACAATAGTGATTATGCTTTGTTATTTTGTTTTTAAGGATATAAAACTATTAAAGCTAACAAAACGAGAGCTTAAAGTTATTATCATCCAAGGCATCATTGGAAGCAGCGGTACAACTTTGTTTTTTTACTTAGCCCTTGAAAGAGTAAATGCGGGGATAGCATCCATGTTGTTATTTACGCATCCTGTTCTGATAAGCATTTACTTTTTAATATCTAAGACGAAGAAAATAAATCTGATAAATAATAGTGCCCTATTGCTTGCTATTATGGGAAGTATCATGGTCATTAATATTTTTGCTTTTAACATAGCTACAACCCCTGTTATAGGACTTTTATTCGGGTTATTATCTAGTGCTTCTTATGCATTCTTTAATATTTATGCAGAAATAGAATTTAAAGATGCCAAGCCTTTAGTAACGACCTTTTATACCTCAGGTGTAATTTTACTGACTACACTGATAGTCAATCCCGGTTTTCTTAGATTCGATTTTGTAATTACCCGAGAAATTGCGTTTTACATATTCGAGCTTTCTGTTATATCAGGTATTCTGCCAGTTGTGTTTTTGTACAAGGGAATTGGGATCGTAGGAGCTGACAAAGCTAGTATTGTAGCAACTGTAGAGCTTCCTATTACAATATTGCTGGCCTATGTTATTTTGGGCGAACAAATGAGTTTAATTCAGGTTATAGGGATCTTTCTGATTATTTCCTCTATAATACTGCTGCAAAGTGAGAATAATATATTATTATGGCTTAAAAGATTGAAAAGGAGTGAATAGTATGCAAGAGCTATTGAAATTAAAAAACTGGGCTGTTGTCGGTGCAACGGAGGACACTAGTAAATTCGGATATAAGGTATACAAAAAGTTGAAAAAATTTGACTACAATGTATATCCCGTAAATCCTAAATTCGATGAAATAGAAGGACAAAAGTGCTACAGCAGTATTTCTGATATTAATGATCCTATAGATGTAATAAGCCTAATTGTTAACGCTAAATTAGGCATGGAAGTAATAGAAAAAGCAAATGAAAAGGGTATTAAAAATATTTGGTGTCAACCCGGTGCTGAGAGTCAAGAACTGATTGATCAAGCAAAGGCATATGGCATGAAAATTATATACAATGAGTGTGTATTGGTAGAGTTGGGGTAGCTAAAAGTTACCCCTTCCGTCCTTCGGTTTATCATCCACCCTGAAATAATTCTCATCAAATTCGTTTTCATTATGAACAACTTCTTTTCTTTGTCTTTCCCGATATTCGTTTAAATTTCTTGTAAGTAAATAGGTGCTTAAATAATCTTTGAGTTTCATTGTCTCAACCTCGCTTTTTTTTAATATTTTTTTTTGAAAAAATTTCATATAAGCCCATCACAAATAAAAAACCGGCAAATACTTTCTTTAATAATTGTGCATTCAGGTTGACTGCAATAAAAGAGCCTATAGCAGCACCAATTATTCCAAGCATTATTAGCTTTAATACCAGCTTTTTTTCAATGCTTTTATGCCGCAAGTGAATCAAAATTGCAACAAAGGCCGTTGGAATAAAGGATATTAGATTGACGCTTTGTGCCGTATGCTGCTGTGTTCCTAAAAAGAAAACAAGAGAAGGTATTAATATCGTTCCGCCGCCAATCCCCATGCCGCCGATTATACCGGCAAAAAAACCTATTAGAGCAACTAACATTACAACACCATCCTTACTGCAGCAATAATCATTACAACGCCAAAAAACTTCCTTAGAACGTTTACAGATAGCTTATTAAGCACCATAGAGCCGACTATACCTCCAAGTATAGAACCAATTGCTACCTTAGCAGTCAGGGAGATATCTACAACATTGTAACGATAGTAGATAATAGAGCTTAATATAGATAAGGGAAGAATGATGGCAATGGCAGTTGCATGTGCTTTGTGATCCTCAACATCCATTAAAAAAACAAGGCATGGTACTAAAACTGTACCGCCTCCAGAGCCGAAAAGTCCATTTATAAGACCTGTAACTAAACCAATTAAAAGCAGTTTTGTTTGACATTTACTTTTTTTCATTGAATCACCTGTAATTTCCTTGATACTCAGTATTAATCTTCACAAAAATTGTTATATTAATTCTAGTAAATAATAGAATTGATAGCTTATTGGTGTTTACATACAAAAACTATAGTGTTATCATAAATAATATATTTTGCGCATAAGGAGGAATTGAAATGAAGAACATGGAGAAAGTATGCAATGAGGCAGTTGAATGGATTAAGGATAGAGTAAACAGTGCTGGTGCTAAAGGTGTAGTTTTAGGGATGTCAGGCGGCATTGATTCTGCAGTAGTAGCTGCTTTAGTAAAAAGAGCTTTTCCAAAGGATTGTTTTTGTGTAACGATGCCTTGCTACAGCGACCCGATAGATGCAGAACATGCAAAGCTGGTTGCGGATACAGTAGGAATTGAGATGAAAACAGTAGTTTTAAATGATGCTTTTGATACAATGAAGAAATTGGTTGATGCAAAGGAATCAGATCCTAAATTAGCCATTGCAAATATCAAATCCAGATTAAGAATGGTAACACTTTACTATTATGCAGGTGTAAATAATTATCTGGTAGCAGGTACTGGCAATAGAAGCGAGCTCACCATCGGATATTTCACAAAGTATGGGGATGGAGGCAGCGATATACTTCCAATTGCAAGTTTTGTTAAAAAAGAGGTTAGAGCACTAGCGGAATATTTGGAAATACCTGAGATCATTATTACAAAGCCTCCGACTGCGGGACTTTGGGAAAATCAATCCGATGAAAAAGAAATGGGAATGACCTATGAAGAGCTAGACAATTACATACTCACAGGAGAAGCCAATGAAGAGGTTAAAAACAAGGTAGATATGATGTTTAACCGAAGCGAGCACAAAAGAGTGGCAATACCAAAGTTTGTGCCAACAGAAAAACAGTAATTTGCAGAGAAAAATACTTTGTGTTAGAATATTTCTGTTATGATGGAAGAACTATTTATTTACTTTAGAGGAGGATTTTTATGTCTGGACACTCAAAATGGGCTAATATAAAACATAGAAAAGGCAAGCAGGATGCACTACGAGGCAAAATTTTTACCAAGCTCGGTAAGGAAATCGCTATTGCCGCAAAGGATGGTGCTGACCTTTACACAAATAGAAAGCTTGCTGACGTTGTCGCAAAGGCAAAGGCTAACAACATGCCAAATGACACAATAACAAGAGCAATAAAGAAGGGCTCAGGCGAAATGGAAGGCATCAACTATGAGGAAATTACTTATGAGGGCTATGGCCCAAGTGGGATAGCTGTTATAGTAAAGGCTTTGACAGAGAATAGAAATAGAACAGCGGCTGAAGTTAGACATAAATTTGATAAATATGGAGCCGGTTTAGGTACATCGGGCTGTGTATCCTTTATGTTTGATGAAAAAGGCTTGATCATCGTTGAGAAAACTGAAAAGGTAGAAGAAGAAGAATTAATGATGCTTGCTCTGGACTGTGGAGCAGATGATTTTGCAGTACAAGAAGACTCCTTTGAAATCTATACTGCACCGGAGAATTTCTCTGAAGTAAGACAGAAGCTTGAGGATGCTGGTATTGAAATGGCATCTGCAGAAGTGACTATGATACCTCAAACTACTGTAGAAGTTACAGATGCAGAGGCAATCAAGAAGTTTACAAAAATGCTGGATATGTTCGATGAGGACGATGATGTTCAGGACGTTTACCACAATGCTGAGCTTCCTGATGAAGAGTAGGAATAACAAGAGCTAGACATCATCTATCAATTTTAAAATTTATATATAACGACTTATAGAAGCACACCTTTTTATGAACTTAAAAGTTCAGGGAGAGGTGTGCTTTTTGCTCAGCTTGTTACTAACAAGTAGTCAAGTTAGCGTAATAGTTAAAGGGGCTTACAAATAGATAATCTGCATAAAATATTTAGTTTGGTAATTTATTATTGTTATTACAATATGTACTAACAATAACATTAATTGGTATACGGAGCACTTGTATTATGATATATTAAAAATAGATTGTTTGTCGAAAATTTATATAGGACAAAAATATTAGGTTGAGTAAAAGAGATGAATGAAGTGAAGTGTAATGATCATTTAAGTAAACTGTGCATAGTAAATAAGGGGGTAAGGAAATCATGAAAAAAATAGCCATACTTTTAGTGGTAATCATAATGACATCATCGATACCATGTTTTGCAAGTACTTATTCAGTAAGGTATATGGATTATGCAGTACGGTTAAAGGAGATAGGAGTATTCAAAGGCAGTGACACAGGCTTTGAATTAGATAGAGAACCGACAAGGCTTGAAGCGGGAGTTCTGTTTGTAAGGCTCTTAGGCGCTGAGAAAGAAGCCTTAAGCAAAAAATACCAACACCCTTTTAATGATGTGCCTGAATGGGGAAATGATTATGTAGGCTATCTTTACCACGAAAAACTTACCAATGGCACAAGTGCAGCAGCTTTTGGATCAACTGACTTTATCAATGCTAAAAGCTATATGACATTTATACTAAGAGCATTAGGATATAGTGATGCAATAGGAGACTTCACATGGGATAAATCTATAGAATTTGCGGTAAAAGAAAGTTTAATTACTGAATTAGACCTAAAGAGTTTGAAATCAGAAGCTTTTCTCAGAGATCATGTGGCTAAGTATAGTTACACGGCATTAAATATGCCCTTAAAAAACAATACTTCAACACTAATAAATAAATTGATAGAGATTGGTGCTATCAATGAAAATGCTTTAGATACAATTAAAGAAGAAGTAAGAGATGATCAAATTACTGCCGTATTAAGTGAATGGGAATGTTACGATACATCTAAATACTCATATTTTAATATAGGATACTTTAATGGCTATTTTTATCTAATGGAAGATTTTCAAAAGAAGCTGTATAAATCCTCCGATGGTATTACTTGGAGCTTCGTTGGGATTATGAATCAGAACCCACACTTTAGTGATGTTAAATACATAAACGGGGAATATATAACACGTTGGGATAAATATAGCTTCTTGACTTCTTCTGATTTAATTACTTGGAAAGAAGTAAATATGTACAGATCAACTGCGGATAGCTCATTTACAGACTTTGACCTGCATGGTGGATATATAGGAGACTTTACTTACGGGAAGGGTAAATATGTAGCCGTTGGCAGTATAGACAATGTAGGAGGAGCGCTTGTTCTGACCTCTGAGGATTTTTATAATTGGAAAGTACGAGATTTTAAGAAGATAACAGATCGCAGATTAGAAAAGGTTATGTTTATAAATGATACTTTTTTTGCATCAGGAAATGGGCTTTATAAATCAAATGATGGAGAGAACTGGATAAAATTAACGGATATTTCAATAAGTGACCTCTTATATGCAAAGGGTATGTTTTGGGGTATTGTTGAAGACACTCTAATGAAATCTATGGACGGTAAGAATTGGACTAAAGTAAGTCTGGATTTTAATGCTGTTAATGAGGCTAATGAAATAAACATCACTTATGGGGGCGGGGTTTTAATGCTATTCATAAATAGCAGTTTCAATAAATCCCTTACATTCCTGACCTCGTTGAATGGTGAAAAATGGACTGCAAATACTTTAGAGATACCTGATGGAAATGCGCTAAATCAACCCATATACGGGAATGGCATATTTATTAGTAATACATCATTCAATTTATTTTCCGGAAAAGAAAAGAATTCGCAGATATATTATTCAAAAGTGATAAATCCCGAAACTGAAGAAGCAAATAGGGATATGGATGAAAATACTAACAAGATACAAGAGAATAGATCAGAAAACCTAGTATTAATGGAAGACTCACTTTCCCTCATTTTTAATGCTGAAACAATTACAAGGCTGCAGAGTTATCCCTATTATAATGGAGTGCCTAGTTACGATTTTAAATATATGGAGCGCTCAAGAATGCGGGCAGAACATATTGTAGAAGATTTTTATAGAGATATTGCTGTATTTAAAGAAAATGAAATATTTTTAACACGAAGGGATTTAACGTATGTGACAGGTGAGTTATCGCAAGCAATACGAGGAATACTGCAAGTTAAATCAAGTGATGGCTCAATCACAGAGCAAGATATGGAGTATATATTCAAAGAAGGCAGAGTAAATAACTCAAAACCTGGAGGCGTTGATTATGAACTTGTCGCTAAGAGGTTATTAGGTGATAAAAGAATAAAGAGATAAGTCTTTGATGATTATAAATCGTCAATAATTCAATTTATTACCATGAATATGTGATAATAAAAAATAGAAGTAAAGGTTATAGGCTCAGATAAAAATGAAAACGATGATATTATAAGGTGTTTAAGGGGGACTATTTAATTGAGAAAATTAGTCAAAGGAAATAAAAAGTTGTTACTCACTACAATGGTACTAGCTCTGGTTCTGGTTTTATCAACGAACCTGATGCATGCTCAAGCTTTGCCAACAAAATCTTTGAATGAGTGGATTAAAATAACACCCCTTCCCAAGGGAGAAAAGTCATGGAGTATTGCCTATGGAAATGGGGTATATGTTGCAACTACTGAAAAGTATGACTCGAATTATAATTTGCAAAGCAGTAAGGTTTTTTATTCTAAGGATTTCAATAATTGGAATGATAGTGGTTTGAAGTTGGAATCAAATGATGAATTCACGCGGTTTCAATGTGAATATATTAATAATTCTTTTTATTTATATAATAAAAGGAAATTTGATGAACTATATAAATCCTCAGATGGTATCCATTGGGAAAGAGTCAGTATAAAAATACAAGGTGATATCAATTTAACTGAAATCAAGGGAATTGATAATATGTATTACTTAAATGGTAAATATATTATGCTGCTAATTTCTACAAGTGGAAGCGGTTATTATGATAAAATATTTTACTCTGAAGATGGTGTGAATTGGACATATTCAAAATTACCGGAACAAGGCTTTTCAGGGTATCCTAGAGCAAAAGATATAGCTTATGGTAATGGATATTATATAATCGCTGCCAGTGGTTATATATATCGTTCTTCAGATTTGAAAAACTGGGTGATTGTTAAAGATTATGATGGATACTCTTTAGATGCAGTAGAGTATGCAAATAAGGCCTTTGTCGTACTTGATGGTGCGAATAAGATGCAAATATCTACTGATAATGGTACCAATTGGCTTGAAAAAACTATTGACAAAAAAGGTGAGTATAATTACATTATCTCATTATTTACTCATGCAAATCAATTTTTAGCTGTCTTTGAAGATGGTGAAGTTTACCGGTCTGAGGATGGTTTCTGGTGGAGCAAATATGCTTCAATACCAATTCAAAGACTCAATTCAGCATATATGCTTAACACCAAAATTGTGGGCACAGTATCTGATATATCTGTATCCCATACAGTTATTTTATATAAGGAATCCAAGCTTCAAACAACTGCCAGTCAGGATGCTGATATATCTACAGTAAATGTTCCGGATAGCTGGGCAATAAACGAATTGAATGCTGCTGCCAATCTAAAGCTAATACCGGTATCCTTACAAACTGGGTACAAGAACAACATAACACGAAAAGACTTCTGTCAGCTATTAGTTAATTTAATTAGTGTAAAGACTGGAAAAAGCATAGAAAAGGTTCTTGATGAAAAGGGCATGGCCCTCAACCAGACTTCATTTACTGACACAAAAGACCAAGCAATAAACGCTGCATATCAATTAGGTATAGTAAATGGAAAAGGAAATGGCAAATTTGATCCCAACGGAAGCATAACAAGACAAGAAGCTGCAGTAATGCTCAGTAAGACGGGGAATCTATTTGTCCTTGAGGAAGACCTTCCTGTAGCTAGCTTTGCTGATAATGAAGAAGTAGCAAACTGGGCGAAAAATTCACTAGGATATGTAAGTATAAAAGGTATAATGGGTGGTGTTGGAAATAATAAGTTTGAACCAAAAGGAACTTATACAAGGCAACAGGCTTATATTACTATATTAAGACTGTATAATAGTATACCAACTTCTAACCTTGGAATAAAAGCAAGTACCGAGATAACACAAACTAAAGAAATAACATCAGAGGTCATTAGAAGGCTGCAGAATTATCCGTATCATGAAGAAAAACCAAGCCTAGATTTCAAGCAGATTATTGAAGAGAGGCCAGACTTGGCTAATGCAATAGCTAATAATATATTTAAAGAATTCGATCTATTCGGAACAAAGCAAATTTTTCTAACAAACGAAAAGTTGACGTATTCTACTTGGAATAATCACTCGGTGATCAGAGGTGTTTTGCAAACAATGTTGGAGAACGGATCTGTATTAGAACAAGATGTGGAATATGAATATTATTACGGGGGATGGGGAGTACCAAAGTTCGTATTTGAAGAAATGAGAGTATTAGGTAATGAAGTAATGATAAACAATTGATTAGGATGATTTTAGCATGAAGCGATTGTTTAGATTATGAATTTATTGCAAGTTTATTTTTCTCTTCGTACATCAAAAGGAAAACTCTAGCTGTTAATTCGAATAGTTTTTTATCTTTGACCCATACTATAGGTGAAAATGCATAAAGCGGTAAAGGAGAATAAATATGAACTATGTAGAAGAAATTTTAGAAAAACAAGGTTCTGAGGAAGATAAGTTCTATGCAATCGCTGATATCATTGCAGAGAAAGAAGCAGAAACCAGTTTTACAACCTTGAAGGTAGAAGAAAAGAATGTCCATATGATAGATCTCTTGTTAAGCGAAATAAATAATGGCGGCTTGGATGAATACTTTTTCAACACGGACGGCAAGTACTGTCAGGATACCATTAATGTTTTGAAAATGCTTAGTCAATTTGAACTGGCGGAAATATTAAATCAGGCGTCTATCATTTATTTTGGAGATACCAATGAAGAAGACAAATTTGATATGCTGAATGAGTTTGATGAGAAAATTTACGGGCAGGTTGACTTTGAGGCATTATACAAAGCATGTCTGCACTATCTAAGCAGTTATAGACAAAAATTCAACTAAAGGAACTACCAATTAAAGGCATACTATATGGTATGTCTTTTATGTTATACTAAAATAAGCAATAGGAGTAAAACGATACAATTTTTTTTATAATGTGGAGGGTACTCATGAAAAAAACGATATCTATTTTGCTTATTCTAATTTTGGTTTTTAGCTTTACAGCAGCTGCGCCTTATAATGAGACAAGCTTTACAGATGTTCCAAAAGGACATTTTTTTGAAGAATATATCTATAAGCTTAAGGAGCTAAACATTACAAATGGCATAGGCAACGGTGCTTTTGGTTTTAACAAAGAAATTACAAGATCAGAGTTTCTGACATTTCTTGTGAGGCTGCAAGGACAGGAACTTGATAAAACTCAAAATGAGGAAATGTTTAAGGATATAAAAGCTGTGGATTGGTTTTATCCTTATATCAATATGGGCTTAAAGAATAAAACGATACTAAAAAGTGAGTATACGGATGGAAATTTCTATCCCAATAAGCCAATAACAAGAGAAGAGATGGCTGTTATGATCGTAAGAGCCATGAAATACAATAGTATGGCAGAAGCTGTTAATAACCAGACTTCACAATTCAAGGATGTTCAGCAAAGGGTAGGTTATATTGAACTAGCTAAAGATCTTGGAATCATCAATGGCAGAAGCAAGGATGTGTTTGATCCTGCTGCAAAGGCAACAAAACAAGAAGCAGCAGCGATGCTTATAAGAATGTACAACAATAATAATAATAAACTAGATACCATAAATGGCTTTTACGCCATAAAATCTATTGACCAGGCAAATAAGATCAACTCATTTGATAGCGTAGGCTATGGTTGGAGTCGCTTGGACTATAATGATAATACAAAGCAGGTTGAATTGACTACTTTAAAGAAGAGTGGTGGACATCCATTCTATGTACCTGAAGACTTTCAGCTGATTGTAAATGATGCTGATAATAATGCAGCTGCTAAGTATCTGATGGTATTCGGGTCTAATGAAGATGCTGTTACTGTTAACGGGAAAGAGGAAAAGCTTGTATCTCTGCTGTTAAACAATGATGCTGCTGTTGATAAACTGGTAACGGATATATCTGCGCTTACTGATAATTTAAGTGCCGGAGATAGCATTACACAGTTTGATGGGGTGGTTGTAGACTTTGAAGGCTTGAGAGATAATGGAATGGACAAACAAAGCTTTGTTAAATTTCTTGAAAAATTAAAGTTGCATTTAGATGCAAACAGCAAGAAGCTATTGGTTTGTATTAACCCGGCAAGAGAAGCAGGACAGCAATATTACAATGGTTATGATTTTACAGCTATAGGGCAGTTAGCTGACTCTGTGATTCTGATGGCGCATGATTATGATACAAAGCATTTGAAGAGCAGTGAAATTCCATTGTTTAAGGGCGAAACGCCTTTGGCACCTATAAACAATATATACTATGCCATTAAATATGCGCTCAATGGAGGGGCTGGTGTACCAAAGGACAAGCTGATACTGCAAGTAAGCTTTTCTGCATCTCAATGGCAGTTCAAGGATAATACAGTACTAAATACAGAGCCTTATAATCCCGAGTATACTAAAATAATAAATCGTATGAAGGACATGAATACCCCTGTTAAAAGCTTTAATTATTCAGAGCTATATCAAGCTCCTTTCTTCACTTATGAGTCGGAGGGCATTAAGAATATCATTTGGTATGAAGATGAAAGAAGCGTTGCAGCCAAGGTGAAATTAGCAAAAATGTTTGGTATAAAAGGCTTATCAATTTGGAGGTTAGGTACAATACCAGATTTCTCTGGAGCTGAAAATGATGCTTACAACTTAGATATCATGAATTATATACAAAGCTTAAACAAATGAAACAAAACGGCTATCCAGTTGGATTAGCCGTTTTTCTATATATGATTCTATATAAATTTTTAATCTTCTAAGGTTTTTAGCAGCTCCTGATGCATTTCCTTACTATATACCTTAATAAAAACCTTTGCTGTATAGATTGCATCTTCAATTGCTCTGTGAAAACTTGTATCCTCCTCGATTTCAAAAGCTTGCAACGCATTTTTAAGACCAATAGCATGGGATTTGGGAAGACCCAGGAGTTTTGTGCAGTGCAGCTGTATGTCATAATAGCTTTCCAACCATTCACTGTCAATATCGTGATATTTGCAGTTCCTTTTCATTTCACGTATATCATTGTTGCTCCATGTGCAAAGTATCGATTCATCTCCAATCCATTTTCTGAAGGCTTTCATAACTTTAACGAAGTTTTCTCCCTTCTTAAGATCCTTTTTTGTGATTCTGGTTTTGCGGGAGACGATGGGACTTAACCTTTTGTAGATCACCGGATCTATAAAGCTTTGAAAGGTATCCACAATTTCAAGCTGTTGATTGACTTTTACTGCGCCAATTTCTATGATTTCAAAGGGACATATTCGATTTGGTTTAAATTTTATATTTGGGTTAAAAAGTTTCGGTTG
This sequence comes from Clostridia bacterium, assembly GCA_029256325.1. Lineage (GTDB taxonomy): Bacteria > Bacillota > Clostridia > Lutisporales > Lutisporaceae > GWB2-37-7. The sequence continues at coordinate 12,308 of JAQSYD010000014.1, read as the reverse complement.
TGGTTGGTTAAATTCTGTATCAAATACAATGTAGTCCATATGTACACTTCCTCAATAATTGTTTACAGATAAATGCTATAGCAATTTATGAAATTATGCAAGGCTTTTATGAACAAAATCCAATAACTTTATATTATTGTTATCAGTGTGCAATACCAGATATACATTAAATAATAAAAAGTATTTTAGCAAATAATATAGAAGTACTAATTTATAACGCAGGAGGTTAAGAATGAATACAAAACAACATGAATTAATCAATCAGTTAAAGGATATCCTACAAGAAATTGACATGCAATGCATTGATGATGAGGGATTTGATAATGAACTTCAGAGCTTGGACATATTCTCTAGAAATATAAATGATATTGTAGAGGACATGGAGCATGTACATTAAAATTTCAGCATCCATACTGACTATGGATGCTTTTTCTTTATAAAGCTTAAAGGTGTATAAATTTTAGAAATATGGAAATAATACCCTCCATAAAGGTTTGGAGGGAATTTTATGTTTGAGAACAGAGCAAGAAAAAAAAGAAGAAATATTTTGCTATTGATCGTCGCTTTAATATTTGTCTCAGCCTTTGGTTTTGGATATTACTTAAACTTTGGTGGCAACGCAAATGTAAATAAAGATAATAAAACACAAGGGGAATCGACAGGGTACAAGATTCCGGGCAATTTAAGGAATCCCAGCGGACTTGTTGCAAATGCAGATCCCGGAAATGATCAGGAAGATAAACAAAATCAAACTCCAATAAAAGACCATGAGCAAGCTGCGAATACAAATCCAGATAATTTAATTACCGCAAGTACCAAAATTATTTTTAAAACTTATTTTACATTGTGCAGTCATATGGTTGATAAGGAACCGGAGGACATGAAGGATTTTATAAATCTTTCAGAATCTGATTTAAAGAGTAAGTTTTCTGATTGGACAGTTAACGAATTTTCTACACAGCAGGTTATTTTAAAAAGAGAAAAGCAAACCTACTGTCCTAGACACTATATCATTGGATCAAAGGACGGATATATAGCCATTTATGTTTACAATGGTGATGGAATCAAGACCTTGTATGAAATGACAGAAAGTCCGATATCAATACTCACGACGGAGGATCAAAATAATTTGGAATATGGTATAGTTGCAGACAGTGAGGAAGAGCTGCAGCAAAAGTTAGAAGGTTTGAGCGACTAATACCTCTAAAGGCTTGTAAGCTAAATAGCATACAAGCCTTTACTTTTTAATTAAAAAAGGGTATATTTAATGTACAAGTACGAATATATGTTTGGGGTGATACTTTGCTTATAATGGGGATAGACCCAGGAATCGCAATTCTAGGTTATGGATTGGTAGAGTACAAGGGAAACAGCTTTAAGACGATTGATTACGGAGCTGTTACCACGGCAGCGGGAACGCCGATGTCACAGAGATTAAGTATAATTCACAGTCAGCTGACAGAGCTGCTGGAAAAATATAAACCTGAAGCTTTTGCAGTAGAAGAGCTTTTTTTTAATAAAAACATTAAAACAGCTCTTACAGTTGGACATGCCCGTGGGGTAGCCATCGTCGCTGCCGCTAACTTAGGCGTGCCAATTTTTGAATACACACCACTACAGGTAAAGCAAGCAATAGCGGGCTATGGAAGAGCAGAAAAAAAGCAGATGCAGCAGATGGTAAAAGTATTGTTAAACCTAAAGGAAGTACCCAAGCCTGACGATGTGGCGGACGCTTTGGCAGTCGCAATTTGTCATGGGAACTCCTCTAATTTTGCCCATTTATTTAAGCTGTAAAGGAGCGTTGTCATGTACGAATATTTAAAAGGGAAACTGGACTCTATACAAGAGGATTACCTGGTTGTTGATGTTTGTGGTGTCGGATATAAGGTTTTTACATCTCAAAATACGATTAGGAACGCCGTGATTGATTCTAATATGAAGATTTTTACACAGCTAATTGTCAAAGAGGACGATATGATCATTTATGGCTTTGATACAAAAGATGAACTATATATGTTCAAGCTGCTTAATACCGTATCAGGGGTTGGCCCCAAGGCAGCGGTGTCGCTGCTAAATCATTACAAAGCACAGGACATCGCATTGGCAATCATTTCAAAGGATGCTGTCAAGCTAACAAAAGCACAAGGTATCGGCAAGAAGACGGCTGAAAGAATAATATTGGAGCTGAAAGACAAAATAGATACAGAAAGCGCTATTTCAGTGCAGGGGACAGATAGCTTTGGGGGAGACGTTTCCCATGTAATTGAAGCCCTTACCTCTTTAGGTTATAGCTATAGTGATGCTGCACAAGCGGTGTCAAGGCTAAAGAACAAAGAAGCCCCTATCGATGCCATGATTAAGGATGCCCTTAGGATACTTGCGGCAATGTAACGAGGCAAATTTTGTCCTAAACTTCTATAAGCGACAAGTCCGGATTTCAACAGAAGAAGATGTGCACATACCTCCTGCCTCGTTGAAACGCCTTGGGTATGTTTTTTTTGCAACAAGCACAAAAAAACTTTCAGTTAATCTTGTTATAAAGTGAGGTAACGAAATGGAAGACAGATTAATAACACCAAAGATTTTAGATGAAGACATAGAGATAGATACCGGCTTGAGGCCTAAAACTCTGGATGAGTATATCGGACAAACCTCCGCCAAGGAGAAAATTGATATATTCATAAAAGCAGCTAACCAACGCAAAGAGACCTTAGACCATGTGCTGCTATACGGTCCTCCAGGACTTGGTAAAACTACGTTGGCAAGTATTATTTCGAATGAGCTTGGTGTAAATATTAGAATAACCTCTGGTCCTGCCATTGAAAAGCAGGGTGACTTAGCGGCTATTCTTACTAATTTGACAGAAAATGATGTATTATTCATAGATGAAATACACAGATTGAATAGAAGTGTTGAAGAGATACTATATCCTGCAATGGAGGATTTTGCACTAGACATCATAATAGGCAAAGGTCCAAGTGCAAGATCTATAAGATTGGATCTGCCTAAGTTTACCATGATTGGTGCAACAACTAGAGCAGGAATGCTTACCAATCCACTAAGAGACAGATTTGGTGTAATATGCAGGCTTGATTATTATAAAGAAGAAGATTTATACCAAATTGTTACCCGTTCAGCAAAAATCCTTAAAATACATATTGACGAAGAGGGCGCCTGGGAAATTGCAAAAAGATCCAGAGGAACTCCGAGAATAGCAAACAGATTGCTGAAGAGAGTAAGAGATTATGCGCAGGTAAAGGCAGAAGGAATCATAGACATGGATACTGCAGACAAGGCGCTGAAAATGCTAGAGGTGGATGATAGAGGCTTAGATGAAATTGATAAGAAAATGATGCTTGCTATCATTCATAAATTTGCCGGAGGGCCAGTAGGACTTGATACATTAGCAGCTTCCATTGGGGAAGATAGCGGTACCATTGAAGATGTATATGAGCCATATTTACTGCAAATAGGATTCATAAACAGAACACCAAGAGGTAGGACTGCAACAGAGCTTGCATACAGACATTTTGGCATTTCAAGGGTTTAAATCAAGATTTATTTATATAATATTAGGATACTTTAGTCATGCATCATATTTGATGCATGACTTTTTTGCATTTAACGCCATATTAAGTCAAAATAAGACGGATTCTTCATTTAAATATGAGGAAATTTATTGTATAATGGAGTTAGCATGTTTGGAGGGGGAGTTTAAATGAAGCAGCACATACATAGAAACGTTACAAGAATGACTACACTATTGTTGATAGCAGTATTTATATTTAGCAGCTTTAGTATTACATATGCAGCACCTAATATCCCACAAAATATCAAAGTAGGCTTAAGCTTTAATAATGCCGCCAATAATAATTTTATTATTAAAAGTGCTGAAGGTGTAAAATTAAGCATAAAGAATAATACAGGCTACTTGGAGCTTTTGACTTATCCTGCTGCAACAGGCTTTAAAATACGAAAAGATGCATATTACAACATCGTAAATAACAAAGAGATAGAAATAAATTATACCAGGGCAGGATTATATACTGGAGAATTGGATGGACCCTATCATATTCAGATTGGTGATGTTTATCCTGACTATGACTCAGCTAAATTGATAGCAGACAGTATGGCATCCCTAAGTCAAACAGTGTTCTTAGCATATGAAAATGGCTGGAGAGTATGGGCGCAGCTATATCTTGACGAGAGTGAATGTCTTACTCAAATAGAAATATTTAAAAACGAGATGCCTAATTATACATATACAGTGGTAGCCCCCAATAAAAATAGAATCCAGTTTTTTGATTCAGCAACAGGAAAGCTTATGTACATCATAAACGCAGAGCAAGAGGTAAAATTAGAACCGGTTTCTACTGCAGATAAAACAGGGGTTATAGGTTTTGGAACCTTAACCTATAGAGGGAGTCTATTTATAAAAAGGATACAGGAGGGGCATATCAATGTACATAACGAGCTGCCTTTTGAACAATATCTATATGGGGTTGTGCCGGCAGAAGTACCCTATTCATGGCATATGGAGGCACTTAAAGCACAAGCGGTAGCAGCTAGAAATTATGGTATATTAAACATTGGCAGACACACTGCCGATGGTTTTGATGTATGTAACGGACCACATTGTCAAGCATACAGAGGTTTTGGACATGAAAATGCCAGAACCAATCAAGCTGTCAATGAAACCAATGGCAAGCTTGTATTATACAATGATAAATTGATTCCTACTTATTTTCACTCAAGCAGCGGTGGACGTACTGAAAATAGTGAAAATATATGGACTGCTGTTCTTCCATATATACGATCGGTAGATGATAAATATGGATTGGGCAGTCCTCATGATAATTGGACAAAGCAATTTAGTAAAAAAGAGATACAGGAAAAATTATTGGCAAATAAAATAGATGTCGGCGAGATCATTGACATAGTACCTTTAGAGGTTAGTGATAATGGCAGAGTCACAAATTTAGAAATTAGAGGCACCAAAGGAAACACGACACTGCTAAAAGAGAAGATCAGATCTATCATGGGAACATCAGCAATAAGAAGTACTTGGTACAAATTAAGTACAGATGCTGACTTATTTGTAATGAACAGTATAAGCGGTAAGTCAGAGACCGCAAGAGCTGGAAGCCTTTATGTCATGTCTGCCAATGGGATGCAAAAATTAAGCTCAAGCAGCAATAAGGTTTATGTTAAAGATCAATTTACCGTATCAAGTATGAATATCATACCTGAAAACTACGTTTTTAACGGCAAGGGCTGGGGACATGGCCTAGGCATGAGTCAATATGGTGCAAAGGGTATGGCAGAGGCTGGGTTTAATTTCGTACAGATTTTGGAACACTATTATACAGGAGCTAAAGTTAAATAGAGAGAAGGCTAAAGATGAACCTGAAGGATTTTTACTTTGAATTACCGGAGGAACTCATTGCACAGGAACCGCTGGCAGAAAGAGATGCTTCCAGATTATTGGTATTAGATAAAAAAAGCGGCGAAATAAAGCATAATACATTTCGCGATATTTTGAAATACTTTAAAAAAGGGGATTGCCTTGTACTTAATAACACAAGAGTCATTCCTGCTAGGTTGTTTGGCACTAAAAAGGAAACAGGCAGCAGTATTGAATTTTTATTGCTGAAGCGTATGGAAAAGGACATCTGGGAGGTTATGTTAAGACCGGGGAAGAAGGCAAAGACAGGCGCCAGATTCTCATTTGGTCAAGGAGAGCTGGAAGCAGAAGTACTGGATATCGTAGAGGGTGGCAACAGGATCGTAAAATTCTATTATGATGGAATTTTTGAAACTGTATTGGATCAATTGGGCAATATGCCTCTTCCACCCTATATCACAAAAACTTTAGAGGATAAAGAACGATATCAAACGGTGTTCTCCAAGCATGAAGGATCAGCAGCAGCGCCAACAGCAGGCCTTCATTTTACACCAGAGCTGCTTCAAGAGATTCAACAAATGGGCGTTAAGCTGGCATATATTACTTTACATGTTGGCTTGGGCACTTTCAGACCGGTTAAAGTAGAGAACATATTAGAGCACACCATGCACAGTGAGTATTTTGATGTAAGCAGCGAGACAGCTGAGATTATAAACAGTACGAAGGCTGAAGGCGGCAGAGTAATTTGTGTGGGCACTACCTCTACCAGAACTGTAGAATCCATTGCTGAAGCAGACGGGACGATTAAGCCCGGCAGTGGATGGACAGATATCTTTATATATCCAGGCTATACGTTTAAGGTTATTGATGCATTAATAACAAATTTTCATTTGCCTGAATCTACTTTGGTAATGCTGGTAAGTGCTTTGGCTGGGAGAGAAAATGTTTTAAATGCTTATCATGAAGCTGTAAAAGAGAGATATAGATTTTTTAGCTTTGGAGATGCAATGCTTATTATTTAATTTGAGGGGGAGTTATATGTTATTTGAAAAAATGAAAGCCAAAACAATAAAGATTATTTATTACTTGGAATTTATCCTTGCAATGTTTATTATCATTTCAGTTCTCATTGGAATGATAGACTTGGTTAAATATTTTGGGCTTATATTAACAACGAATCCAATTGAAACCTATGAAGTATTCCAAAAGTTTTTGGGGCATGTACTTTTATTAGTTGTCGGTGTAGAGTTGGTCGTTATGTTAGTCTATCATTCTCCGAGCAGTGTTATTGAAGTGCTTTTATATGCAGTAGCTAGAAAACTATTGATTGGAAATCAGGGAATGATTGATTTTATGATAGGTATAATAGCAATTGCTGCAATTTTTGCTATTAGAAAGTTTCTATTTGTAAAAGATATATCCAATGGATACAGCGGAGGTCATAAGTTTTCGGCAGCCACTTCGGTTCAAGCAATTAACGAACTGATGGGAATCAATATTCCTGAAAACTTAGGCAATACTATAGGCGGTGTTGCATGTAAGCTGGCACTTGAATCAGGTATACAGCTATATGAAGGAGCAGAGGTAAGGGTATCAACAGTTGGAATACGTATACTAAAAATAAAGGATGGCGTAATAGAGAAGATATCAATTAAAAACAACGAAGGATAAAATTTGGAGGTAATTTTTTTGGCAGTTAAATATGAATTTATAAAGGAATGCAAGCAGACTGGGGCACGTCTTGGCAGAGTGCATACACCTCATGGCGTTATTGATACGCCAACCTTTATGCCGGTTGGCACTCAAGCTACTGTAAAAGCTATGGCTCCTAATGAGCTGAAAGATTTAGGCGCACAGATCATTTTAAGCAATACCTATCATTTATATATAAGGCCAGGGCATAAGCTGGTGGAAAAGGCTGGTGGTCTCCATGGATTTATGAATTGGGACAGACCTATACTTACCGACAGTGGCGGCTTTCAAGTATTTAGTTTAAATGAACTTAGAAAAATTAAAGAAGAAGGTGTAGAGTTTAAATCTCATTTGGATGGCACAAAGCATTTCTTTACACCAGAATATGTGATGGAGATAGAAAATTCATTAGGTGCAGATATCATGATGGCTTTTGATGAATGTACACCCTATCCATGTGATTGGGATTATGCAAAGAATTCTATGGAAAGAACCATCAGATGGCTAAAACGATGTAAGGATGCACATAAGAATACAGAGAAGCAGGCACTTTTTGGTATTGTTCAGGGCAGCACTTACAAGGACCTTAGAATAGAAAGTGCCAGAAGGACAGTTGAAATAGAGCTGCCGGGCTATGCTGTAGGTGGTTTAAGTGTTGGTGAACCAAAGGATTTAATGAATGAAGTATTGGAATATACAGTTCCAGAACTACCTAAGGATAAGCCCAGATATTTAATGGGCGTTGGAAGCCCAGACGCTCTGTTGGACGGTGCAATAAGGGGAATCGATATGTTTGACTGTGTACTTCCAACAAGAATAGCAAGAAATGGTACGGTTATGACCTCGAAGGGCAAGCTGGTTGTTCGTAATGCTGAATATGCGGAGGATTTTCTGCCTATGGATGAAGAGTGTGACTGTTATGCATGCAAGAATTTTTCAAGAGCCTATATCAGACATTTAATAAAGGCAGGAGAAATTCTGGGAGGAAGGTTAACCTCCATACACAATCTTCGATTCCTTCAAAACCTCATGGCAAATATCAGAAAGGCTATCGCAGAAGACAGACTAGGAGACTATAGAGAAGAATTCTTTATAAAATATGGTTATAAGAAATAAATTAGAAGGATTTTTCCTATAAATATGGAATACTAAAGGTAACAAGAATAAATTAAAAGCAGCAAGGGGGGAAAAGCATGCCACAACAATTCACAACAATACTTATCTATGTAGCTATTTTGGGTGGTTTATGGTTTGTTATGATTAGACCACAGCAAAAGAGGGAAAAAGAAACTAAAAATATGAGAAATAATGTTCAAGATGGTGATGAAATCGTAACCATTGGAGGCATTTACGGCAAGGTTGTCAGCCAAAAAGAAGACATACTTACAATTGAAGTTGGTGCAGATAAGGTTAAAATGAAAATTGCTCGTTGGGCAATAGGTAAAATAGAAAACCAAAAGTAACTTGTTATCAAGTTACTTTTCTTTTTATGCTCAAATAATATGTTGTGAAAAATACATCTTAGATAATACAAAAACAGATGTTTCTACTGATTTTGTACTGATTAATCTTTTTCATAACATATGTAGCATAATTCCCCCTTGTACAGAATAGATTTCTATAAAAAGGTTTGTATATTAGTAAGGGGGTTGTCCTATGAAAAATCGTAATAACTATATGAAAAAAATATACCCTGTCAAAACAGAGGATGAAACTGATCATAGCAGTACATATATGGTGATGTTAAAGTCACTTTTAATTTGTTTTATCATTTCTTTTATAATGATACTTATTTATGCGCTGGTCCTGTCGTTTTCCTCAATTTCTGATACCTCCATGTCAAAGGTAACTCAGACGATATTAATCATAAGTGTTGCAATTTCAAGTGCATATGGCAGTAAAAAGACAAGGCATAGAGGTTGGTTGTTTGGATCGTTATTAGGTATCATATTTGCAATATTGCTCATACCTTTTGGAATGGCATTAGGGCAAGCCTTTGAATTTGATGTTTTCCTACTTGCAAAATTGCTAGTAACTGCTGTAGTTGGAGCAATTGGAGGCATTATAGGTGTAAATTTAAACTAATTGAGGTAAAAATCTCTTTCCTACCCAATTTTAATGTGGTATAATTTCTAAGTAAAATGTTAGGAGGAGGATAATAAATGAAGCATATAATGACATTAAACAACAAAACATTATGCGACAGCTCAATAAATGGCGGCTGTGGAGAATGCCAAAACTCTTGCCAATCAGCGTGTAAAACATCCTGTACAGTTGCAAATCAAAAGTGTGAAAATGTAGAAAACAGTAGAGTGCATAAGGCTGAAACTCGCAAGATTACACTGTAATTTAAATATTATTAAGCATTAAGCAGTAGCAATTTTATTGTTACTGCTTTAAATGTTGTTTGAAGCTTTTTTGTGTTGAATAGGACAACCTTCGTTGTTCAAATATATAACAAGATATTTATTTTATAGAATAAGATGAGAGGTGTATTATGGTTATTCAGTTTAAGAACTACAGCCCTAAAATAGCGAATAACACTTTTATTGCGCCAAACAGTTCCGTTATAGGACGATGTACGATAGGTGAAAATGTTAGTGTTTGGTTCAATGCGGTAATAAGAGCAGATGTAAATGAAATTGTCATTGGAAATAGTGTAAATATTCAGGATGGGAGTGTGCTGCACTGTGATCATGACCATGCTGTAGAAATTGCGGACAACGTTACCATAGGTCATAATGCAATAATTCATGGCTGTACCATAGGAAGCAATTGCATTATCGGTATGGGCACTACTATTTTGGATGGGGCTTCAATTGGCGAAAACTGTATCGTTGGTGCCAATGCACTAGTAACCTCAGGGAAGCATATCCCAGGGGGGTCACTGATTATTGGAAGCCCTGCAAAGGTAGTAAGAGCATTATCGGATGAAGAAATTAATGGTATTAAAAAGTCCGTTGATGGATATGTCGCTTTATCAAAAGAATACAGCTCAGATGGGAAACAAGTATAATTTGCAATAAATGACAGAAGCTAGTACAATAAGCTAGCGCTTCACAAAGCAGTAATTTTGCATAATAGTCTATATTGCACAAGTGCTATTGCGTTGACTATGGGAAGTAAAAGTTATATAATTACCTTTGTGAAATAATAAAAGGGGGAGTATACTAATGAAATCCAAAAACTTAGCCGTTTTCACGGTAATAGTCTTATTAATTGCTTTTGCGGCATATATTGCAGCTTTCGGACTGCCCTTAGGCAAGTATGACGTAGTTCCAATAAAGGATGTTATTAAGTTGGGACTAGATTTAAGAGGTGGAGCTACTGTTTTACTTCAAGCAAAGGATGATCCGGCAGATCCGTTAAATGATGAAAAAATGGAAAGAGCAGTTGCAACAATAAGAGAGCGTGTAGACTCCCTTGGTGTAGCAGAACCTTCTATAATGAGACAAGGTAATGACAGAATAGAGGTACAGCTGCCCGAAATACAAGACCCGCAAAGAGCTATAGAAATTATAGGGCAGACAGCAAAGCTTGAGTTTAGAGATGAAGCAGGCAATGTTGTAATAACAGGTGCAGATATCGATAAAGCAAATGCAGTAATGTCCGGAGAATTGGGACAGTCCTATGTAGTTGCTTTTGAACTTAAATCAGAGGGCACAAAGAAATTTGCAGAAGCTACTAAGAATAATATTGGCAAGCCAATTGGTATATATTTAGATGAGAATTTGATTTCAAACCCAGTAGTACAAGTTGCGATCCAAGATGGAAAAGCTGAAATTACCGGTCAGAGCACAAGAGAAGAAGCACTTGATCTAGCAACACTGATCAGAGCCGGTGCATTGCCGGTAGAACTTGAGGTAATGCAGCAAACTCTGGTTGGACCACAGTTAGGTGCAAACTCCTTCAATAGAAGTGTTTTCGCCGGTGGAATTGGTATTTTATTAGTTATGTTATTTATGATAGCTTACTATAGGCTGCCAGGACTTGTTTCAGTTATTACACTAGTCCTTTATACAGTCATAGTTCTTAGTGTTTTAGCTGGAATAAATGCAACATTGACTTTGCCTGGTATTGCCGGTATTATACTTTCGGTTGGTATGGCGGTTGATGCCAATGTTATCATTTTCGAAAGAATAAAGGAAGAATTGAAGATAGGTAAGACTTTGAGAGCTGCTGTTGATGCAGGCTTTAGAAGAGCTTTCCTTACTATATTTGACTCCAATATCACTACACTGTTAGCAGCATTAATTTTGTTCTACTTCGGTACTGGACCGATAAAAGGTTTTGCAGTAACACTTTCAATCGGTATAGTATCCAGTATGTTCACTGCTATAGTGATTACTAGATATCTTATCAAGCTGCTTGTAAAGGGTGGCGTTGTTAAGAGTACCAAATATTTTGGAGTATAGGAGGAAAGCAAATGAAGATTTATGATTTTATGAAATATAGGAAGCTGTGGTTTGGAATATCAGCTGCCATACTCCTATTAGGACTTTTATATTCATTTATAGTTGGCGGACTTAATTATGGTATCGATTTTACAGGTGGCACATCAGTAACAGCACAAGTGGGAAAACCATTTACTGTAGAGGAAATCAGAGCCATTTCAGACAAGTTTGATAAAGAAGCTATTGTAACCTACGGCGGAAATGATAGAGAATTGGCTTTAATTAAGACAAAGGTATACTTAAATCATGATCAGCAAGCCGCTGTTTATACAGATTTTAAAGAGAAATTTGGAATAGAACAGACCAATGTATTATTTGAGGCAATAGGACCGGTTATAGGAAATGAACTAAAAAAGCAAGCATTATTAGCTTTGCTGCTTTCAAATATAGGAATCCTTATTTATATTTCTTTTAGGTTTGAATGGAAGTTCGGATTAGCTGCTGTAATTGCTTTAATACATGACGTTGGTATGATGCTGGTAGTTTATACTGTACTTCGAATACCTGTGAATGTAACATTCATAGCTGCAATATTAACGATAGTAGGTTATTCAATAAATGATACCATCGTTGTTTTTGACCGTATGAGAGAAAATTTAAAGAACCACAAGAAATTGGATGACAGTGAACTTGTAAACATGAGTACGAGCTCAACCATGGCAAGATCAATAAATACATCCTTTACAACTTTACTAACTATACTAGCGCTATATGTTTTTGGTGTTCCTGCTATAAAGGATTTTGCGCTTCCTCTACTA